>JANWHF010000312.1 GCA_025450555.1 Tepidisphaeraceae bacterium
CTGCTGCTGGATGAGCCGGCGGGGAATCTTGATCCGCGGGCGCGAATTGAAATGCGCGAGCTGCTCAAAGAGCTTCAGCGGCGCGACAAGACGATTCTAATTTCATCGCACATCCTTCCAGAGCTGGCGGATCTGTGCAACAAGGTTGGCGTGATCGAACAGGGCGAACTGCTTTACAGCGGGCCGGTGTCGGAAATCGTCAAGCGGGCCAAGACGGGAACGCTGCTGCATGTGGCCGTTGCGGAAAATCAGGAAGCGGCTGCCGCCCTGCTCAGCCAGGACCCCAGTGTGCTCAACATCGCGGGAAATAATTCGCACCTGGAGATTTCCCTCAAGGAAGGCATCACCGATTACACCTTCATCCCGCACATGCTGATCGAGGCCGGCTATAAACTGACGATGCTCAAGGAAGAGGAAGTCAATCTTGAAACCGCATTCATGCGGCTGACCAAGGGGATGGTGCAATAGTTCTTATTTTTCTATTTCGATTGGATTTACTTTTTTCACTCGGGACGCATTAAGTACGGATGCTGGGCATTGCTGAATATTTCTGGCGACTGATACCGGCCAACCCGATTCTGCTGCGCGTGGTGCAGATGAACGGCAAGCGCCGGCGCGATCTGTTCATTCGCTGCATTTATCTGGGGCTCTTGATTGCCGTCGTCATTTTCGCGATTGCGACCGGCAACAATGAAGTGGGCAACCTGGCCGACCTGGCCAAGACCAGTGCGGGGCTCTTTCAATATTTGAGCTATTTCCAGCTTGGCCTGGTGGCGCTGCTGGCGCCGGTTTTTACAGCAGGCGCGATCACGCAGGAGCGCGACAGCCAGACTTATGACATTTTGTTGGCTACTCCGCTAACCAATGGGCAGATCGTGTTGGGGTCATTGCTGTCGCGCCTCTTTTTTGTGATCGCGCTGCTGGTCAGCGGCATTCCCATTTTTTCGATCACGCAGATTTTCGGCGGGGTCGCGATCAGCTCGATCGTGCAGGCCTTTGGCATTGCCGCGGCGACCGCTTTTGTGACCGGCGCGATTGCGATGGCCATTGCCGTGTTCAAGGTCGGCAGCCGGCGGACGATTTTCAGCTTCTATCTGTTCGTGGTGGCTTACGTGGTGGGCCTCTATTTCCTGGACCAGATTCCGTATTTCAAAATCTCGACCCTCAATCCGAACACCAACACCTACGAGCTTTCCAAGACGAGCTGGTTTACCGGGCTTCAGCCCTTCCTCGCGCTGCGGACGATTTTCCACGACAAGGCGTACATCCCGCCTGCCTTGGGGGATCTGCCGAAGAATCTGCAGAGCTGGCCGATAGGTTCGCTCCTTTCCAATCCGGCGGGCTTTTACACCGGCTTCATGTTCTTCCTCAGCTTCGTGCTGATTTCGCCTTCGATGGTGTTTCTGCGCCGCCTGGCGCAATCCAATACTTCACTTCGCACCTGGATATTCCAGAAGCTCCGCATTGGCCGCGGCGACCGGACGCGCAAGCCGCGCACTGTGTGGCAGAACCCCATCGCCTGGCGCGAGGCCAAGACCAAAGGCTCGGCCTCGCGCGCGACCTTGCTGCGCTACGCTTTCATCGGGCTCGGATTGGCCGGCGCGGTGGTGCTGGTGTGGATGTTTGCCACGCTCGAAAAGCCAGAGTTTCCGCATTACATCGATCGCAGCTCGCTATCAGCCGATGGCAACCTTTTAACCGTCTATGACTCTGCCGGCGGCGCGCCGGTCACGCTCAAGCTTCTTCCCGATACGCAATACACGCTCAATGGCAAGCAGGTGAAGGACATCAACTCGCTGTCGGGCCATTTGATGGTTCAGATGTCCCCGCAGTCCGTGCAGAAGGATGAAGCGGGAAACGAAACTGGCTGGCTTTCGATCAATGCCTCCGATACGCCTCGCCGGCTCAGCATGGAGGACACGCGCACCGCGCTGCTTGCGCTGACCATGCTGGAATTCGCGGTAATCCTGCTGATCGTGACCAATGCCGCGGCTTCCACCGTCACCCGCGAAAAGGAGGACGGCACGCTCGATCTGCTTCTGACCACCCCGATCACCAGCCGCTATTACATCTGGGGCAAGCTCCGCGGGCTGGTGAGCTTTGCGCTCCCGCTGGTGGCGGTGCCGGTTGCGAGCGTCGCAATATTTATTGCATATGACATTTACCGCTCGACGATCCTCGAATGGCACAATGGCGATTTCAAATGGATCGTCTTCCCCGAGGCCGTCATTGTTTTGCCGGCCATGCTGATTATCTTCGTCGCGTTCGCGGCCATCCTGGGCATGCAGATGTCGCTGCGCAGCCGCAAGACGGTGGTCGCGGTGATGAGCAGCGTGGGCATCGTCGCGGGGCTTTGCGCGGGCCTGGGCTGGTGCGGCATGCAGTTCCTGGGCATTAGGGATTCGGGCTATGTTGGACTCAGCGCCGCCAGTTTCAGCCCCTTCTCGCTGCTCATGATGATGATCAACCCCTGGAGCTATGCCAAAAACGCCTTCTCCGACCCCGACACCTCCGGGCCACGCCTGGTCATCTTCATCTTCACCATCATCGCGGTCGCCGCGTATACCGTGGTGGTCTGGTCGATGTATCGATCGATGGTGAAGAATTTTGATATGACAATCCGAAGGCAATCGAGATAGCTAATCGATGCACATGGTTTATTTGCGGAGGGCGATTCAATGCCTGCGGACCCCAGAGCACTGAAGCATCGTGATGCGCTCATCGAAAAGATCATGCAACAGTACGACGAGGGTGCCGGTGGGCCCGTGTTACCCGTCGTGGCAATCGAAGATTTTTTCGAATTCAACTGGGACGAATATTCTCTCGCCCCAAACATGGTCGACAGCGGGCGACCCGCCTTGTCGGAGTGCTATCGCGTTCTGCGCGAGATCAAGGCGCGACCGCAGGTGCAAGATGTTCTTGTTGCGATTCACGAAACGCCAGAAGCAGATGACCCAGAAGACTCCGAAATCTGGCCGGACAGCGACACCATCTATGTGCTAACCAGTGCGAGCCGCGAGGAGGTCGCAAGTTGGGCGTCTCCGTTACGTCCGGACGATATTGGCGATAAATGGTCTTGTAATACAGGACAGAAGCCGAAAGCAGCACCGGAGCTGCAACCCAATATGAAAGTGTATGCGCTATGGTGGGATTGAACTTCGTCGTAGCGCATGAAATATGGAGGACGTCTCTTGCGAAACCACGAAACCAGATCCTCGGCGGAGCAAGAGCGGGACGATAGGCTTAGACTCGAGCTTCTGAAGCGCGCCGTTCAACAGGGAATTGACGAAATAGATCGCGGCGAATTTGTGGTTGTCGAGCCGGACGAGATCGACAGCTTCGTGGATAAGTTGGCGGCGAAAGTCATGAAGCGCAAAAGGTGATGAGATCTAATTCTCGTCACTCATTTCCAAGCTCGGCAACTTGCCGTCGAGATATTCCTGGAGAAAGCTGGCGGCGGCGAGGGCGTCGAGCCGTTGCCTTTTGGCGGCGCGGGTGATTTTTTCGCCGCCGCGCTTGCGGTTGATGAGTTGCTGCTCGGCGTCGAAGCTGCTGAGCCGTTCGTCGACCAGCACGAGTGGCTTAGCTGCCTTTGCGGAAAGCGCACGCGCCCACACTGCAGCCGAGCGCGCGGCGGCACCGATGGTTCCATCCATGTTCAGCGGAATACCGACGACCAGCCGCTCGACCCCCTCTTTCGTGATGACCTCGATCACCTGCCTCATCGCATCCTCGGGCGATGAGACTTCCAGCACGTCATAAGGCGTGGCGAATTTTCCGCCGGCGTCGCTGAGGGCTAAGCCGACGCGCCGGGATCCAAGATCGATGGCCAGGGTTCTCATTTACCTTGCAGCAATGCGAGACGCACTGCGCGATGGAATCCGCTTACTTCGTGCGCGGCTCATTATCGCGCATCAGGACGTGTCGGGAGCTGCCGGCAGAAATTACATGTACCGCCCGGGGAACTTTTCTTTGACGCGGTTGACCAGTTCCTTGACGCGCTGGGCTTCGCCGCGCGGGCAGATCAGGGTGGCGTCTTTCGTGTGGACGACGATCATGTCGCTTAGGCCGATGGTTGAAATCAAATGGTCGGGGTCTTCGCTGATGATGACGTTGTCATCGGAATCGAGGAAGACGCAGGCCTTGCAGTCAGACGCATTGTTGTGTTCATCGCTGTGCAGCGTTTCCGCCAGCGCCGGCCAGGAGCCGACGTCCAGCCACTGCACCGGCATCTCGACCACCGCCACCAGCGATTTGCCCTTGGCCTGCGAGGCCGGCTCCATCACCGCGTAATCGATGCTGATCTTCGGGAGATTCGGATAGGTCTCCTGCAGCGTGGATTCGCGCTTGGGCGTGTTCCAGTTGCTCCCGATGCTTGCCAATCCCTGGGCGGCGGCTGGAAGATGGGTTGACAACTCGCGCAACACGGTATCGGCCCGCCAGACGAACATGCCGCTGTTCCAGTAGTAGCGGCCCGATTCGACATACCGGTCGGCGGTGGCCTTGTCAGGCTTTTCGCGAAAGGCCTGCACGCGATAGGCGTTTCCTGCGCCGCTGCCAAGCTGCAGGGCTTCGCCGCGATGGATGTAACCCAGGCCCGTATGGCCGTAAGTCGGAATGATGCCGAATGTGACCAGGGCATTGGCATGCGTGCCGACCACTTCAAATGCGGTTCGAAGGGCCGCCTGAAATTTCTCGACAGGCGTAATGACATGATCGGCGGTGACCACCGCAAACACCGCATCCGGATCGCGCTGGCGAAGCACCTCGGCACTGAAGCCGACGGCGTTTGCCGTATCGCGTCCCATCGGCTCGCCCAACAGATTCTCTCTGGGAAGCTCCGGCAGATTCTCCATCACCTGCTGGCCAAAGGCCGCGCCGGTGCAGACATAAATCTGCTGGGCCGGCAGGATCCCGCGCAGTCGCTCGAAGCTGAGTTGGAGCAGGCTCTTGCCCTCCACCAGCGGGAGCAATTGCTTGGGCCGATTTCCGCGCGAAAGAGGCCACAGCCGCGTGCCCGCCCCGCCCGCCATAATCACGCCGTATTGCATAAAGCCTTGGGGAAAATCCGTTTCAGGGGCAGATCGTGCAAAAATTCACAAGACCAACCTTGTCACTCAACCCGCGCCAAACACAGTGTACGAAATGGAGCCGCAAAGGCAATGTTGAAGGCGATTCACCGAATCCAG
>JANWHF010000313.1 GCA_025450555.1 Tepidisphaeraceae bacterium
CCGAAAGCCACGAGATATCTTGCCTGCACGCGTGAAACCAGAAATCCAACCAGCGGCATCAGCAGCATGACGAAGAATCCGCCCGGCGTGAGTACCAGGCCGGCGAGCGTCGCCGTGTATCCCAATAACTCCTGCACAAAGAGCGGCAGCAGGACCGTGCTGCCAAACAACACGATCCCGAGCATGAACATCGTGAAGTTGGCAATGAGCAACGTCCGGCGCTTCAGTAATTTCAGCTCAACCACCGGATCGGCAGAGAACCACTCGGCCAAAGATCCGAAAATCAACGAGCCGGCGGCGACGATCGAAAGAATCAGGATGAAACGATTGCTGAACCAGTCCAGTTCCTGCCCCTTATCGAGCACGATTTGAAGGCTGCCAAGTCCCAGCGCGATCATCGCAAAGCCAATGAAGTCGGCCTTGATTCCACTTTTCATGCGCTCTTTGCGCTCGCGCACGACATGGGCCGGGTCTTTCACCAGGATGTGCGTCAAAAACAGCGAGAGAATCCCGACCGGCACATTGATGAAAAAGACCCACCGCCACGAGGAATTATCGGTAATCCAGCCGCCGAGCGTCGGTCCAACCGCCGGCGCGACGACCACCGCGACGCCGTACAGCGCGAAGGCCATTCCGCGCTTCGCCGGAGGAAACGTATCGGCGAGAATCGCCTGCTCGCTGGGCGCGAGCCCGCCACCACCCAGTCCCTGAAGGATGCGGAAAAAAACCAGCATTCCCAGGCTCGGCGCGATGCCGCACAGAAACGAGCTGACGGCAAAGAGGGCCACGCAAGTCATGTAAAATCGCTTGCGTCCAAATACGGTTGCCAGCCAACCGCTCGCGGGAAGGATGATCGCATTGCTGACCAGGTAGCTGGTGAGCACCCACGTCGCTTCGTTGGTGCTGGCCGACAACCCGCCGGCAATGTGCGGCAGCGCGACGTTGGCAATTGACGTGTCCAGCACCTCCATGAAAGTCGCCATCGACACGACCAGCGCGACGAGCCACGGGTTGACGCCTCGCGTCGCCGAGCTTTCCTCGAGTGGTATGTTCAAGGCCGGTGCAGCCGCGCTCATTGCTGCTGGTCCTTGTCGTGAATGTAAATCGTGGGAACGACCGACATACCCGGCCCCAGCAAGTATTGCGAATCGCTCAGTGCAGATTGATCGAAGACAATTTTGACCGGTACGCGCTGCACGATCTTCACATAGTTGCCCGTTGCATTCTCAGGCGGAAGAAGGCTGAAGGCGGCGCCGCTGCCGCTTTGGATGCTGTCCACTTTGCCATTGAGCGTGGCTCCGTAGGCATCGACCCTGATCGTCACGCGCTGCCCGGGATGAATCTCCTTCAGCTCTGTTTCCTTGTAATTGGCGATGACGTAAACATCGCGTGGCACAATCGCCATCAGCGCCTGGCCGCCGGCTTGCACCCAGTCGCCAACAGAGACATTGAGATTCGCGATGCGGCCATCCTGATCTGCGTGAACGACCGTGTACTGAAGCTGTGTCTTGGCCTGATTGACGGCAACTTGCGCCCGCGTCACCTGATCGCCCGCCGTCGCGACCTGCGCCTGGGAAAGTGTGACCTGAGCTTCAGCGGCTGTCTGTTTCTGCTGAGCCGATTCGAGATTGGCACGCGTCGATCGGGCGGCTGCAAGCGCAGCGTCCAATTGCTGCTGTGAGACGGCGCGCCGGTCGGCGGATTGGTATCGCTTCAAATCTTCATTGGCCTGCGTGGCGTTCGCCTGTGCCGCGGTGACATCGGCTTTCGCCTGTGCGACCTGCGCTTCACTCACTCCCACCTGCTTTTGCGCCTGGATCACCTGATTTTTTGCCGAAGCGAGCTGCGAATTGGCTGATTCGAGTGCCTGCTGCAAATCGACTGGATCGAGCCGGACAAGGACCTGCCCGGCTTTGACCTGCTGGTTGTCGGTCACCAGAACTTCCAGCACATGTCCCGCGACGCGCGGCGCGACATTCGTAACGTGCGCTTCGATGAATGCATCGTCGGTGGAAAGTTTCCCCTTCGCATGTAAATACCAGAGCACGCCAACGACCGCGATCACGATGACAACCATGCCCACTACCGCCCAGAACCATGGTCGCTTGTACAACGGCGGCTTCTCTTCCTCCTGCTTCTTCTGCGGATCGTCGGGTTTCTGCTCCGGTTTTGTGGGCTCGCCGCGCCCAAATGATTCGGGAGGCGCAGGAACATCGGCCCGGCTTGGCACGACGCGCGTTTCTACGACTTGGTCTTCAGGAGGATGCCCATTGCCAGGGCGCTGCGGCGGAACTCGACTCATAGGCTTAACCTTCGCATGCCAATGCATGCAGTCAGGCAGAGCCTAGGGAGACAAATTGCCGGTTTTCCACTAAGGAAATGGCCGCTGAGCTATTTTCACAAATGCAACGGCTAATCTTTTGAGGAAAAATTCGGAAGCCGGAATTGCGATCGGGCACGATCAGGATGCCGCGCGCATCGCGGCCTGGTCGTCAATCAAGCCGGTGACGACGCGAAGCACGTCGCTGACGCTGAATGGCTTGCTGAGCATCGCGCGGATGTTGGTGTTGCCCAGCGGCTGCTCGAGGACCTGGGCGTCGTAAGCCGTCAGAAGCACGACGGGAATGCTGCTGGTTTGCGCGTCCTGCTGGAGCATTCGGCAAAGGTCCATCCCGTCGAGGCGGGGCATGCGGTAATCGGCAATCAGCACGTCGGGCTTATGCTCGCGCGCCAAAGCGAGTGCTTCTTCGCCGTCCTCGGCAACCCAGACTTGAAACCCGGCTTTTTCGAGCTTCGCCGAGACGATCCGGCGCACGTGAGGCTGATCGTCGGCAATGACCACTCGGCGCGAAATCGGGTTTACAGACTGCATGCACGCAACTCCATGAGTACAAAAATCCCCCCAATCCTATTGGAACCCATCGGCAATTCCGGAGCAGTCGTTAAGTCTTGGAGCAACCCTTTATTTGGTTTTGTCCATCTAAAAAGAGGGTGCGAGAAACCGCAACGCCTGGCGCGATTGCGCCGACGGCGCGGCAGTTGGAATTATCGGTCACTCAGTTTGCCAATGAGCTGCGAAGTTATTTGACCGTCGCCTGCTGCTCGTTGATGCCGCGAATGGAGACCAGGTAATCGACGATCGCACCGGTCTGCGCGGCCGGCACGGGAGCCCCATAATTGGCAACCATCTTCTGCACTTCATTCGTCCATGCCGTGCGCGAAAAGCGGGGCTGCATGGTGACATAGCGTGCCGAATGACAAATGGTGCAGCTCGCCTGGTAGGCGGTTTTCCCCGGACCATCGGGCAATACGGGATCCATCACGGGAAGCGTGATGCTCTTGGACTGGAACGCCGGCTCCGATGCCGGCTGCGTTGCGGGCTGAGCGGACGTGATTGACACCGTTGCAGCACCAAGCCCCAACAGTGCGCCGGCAAGAATCATGATTTGTTTTTTTGGCTGCATGGTTGTTTATCCGACAGTGACGCTGAGCTGTTCGATGACGTTGCGGGCGTAGCCCGAGCGGTTCCATTGCGAGGTTTGCTGAGTTTCGCCGGTGTTGCTGGTGGCGCGGACCATCAGCTTGTAGGTGCCGCTCGATTTGGGCGTCCATCCGAATCGCCAGCGCCGCCAGGAATATTTGCCCAGGTCGCCGTCGAGGTTGGCGGCGTACCAGTTCGTGCCGCCGTCAGCCGAGACTTCGACCATTTTGATTCCCGAGCCGCCATCGAAAGCCAGTCCTTCGACCGGATATTCCTTGCCGGCGAAAATGTGCTCTTCCGGCCCCGGGCGCACAAACAACGACCGCACCAGCATGCGCGAAATCGGCACCGTGTCTTTATCAAGTGCCGTCGGCGATTCATTGATCTGCGGGTTATTGGGGACGTGATAAGCCTTGTCCATCCAGAAGTTTTTGAACTTCTCCGGCAGTACCGTGATTTGCGTCAGCGCTTTCACCCAATAAGTTCCAAACCAGCCCGGAACGATGAGCCGAAGCGGGAAGCCATTGAGCATCGGCAGAGGGGCATCATTCATCTCGTAGGCAACCATTACTTCGCCATCCATCGCATGATCGAACGCAAGGGATTTTGCGAAGCTCGGTGTGGTCGGCAGCGGCGCATTATCGCGGCCGGCAAAGCCGACATCCACCGCCAAGTCCTTCACCTTGGCCTTCCGAAGCAGATCGCGCAGGCGTACACCGGTCCACTTGGCGTTGCCCATGGCGCCATTGCCCCATTGGCCGCCGAAGACGCGCGGGCTGAAAAAGCTTCGTGAATTGCCCGAGCATTGATTGACCGCCACGATCGAAAAGGGATCAAACTGCTTTCGCAAATCATCGACCGACAGAGTCAGTTCGTTATCGACATGACCGCCAACGTTCAGACGGAACTCGTTGAGATCGACTTTGGTCGGAATCATCGACAGATGCCAGCGGACGAAGAACGCGTCGTTGGGCGTCAGATCCTGCCGGAAATATTCCAAGGGCGTCTCGAGCTGCGGCGGGCGATCGGTCAGCAGAATCAGATTGGTCTTTTCCGGAAACTGCGCCATCTGCACGACCGGCTCAGGAGGCGCTGGAGCCGCTGCGCCGACCGCCGGCGGCGATTTGCTTTCCTTCTTGCAGGCCGGCAGCATCGCGCCGGCGCCGAGCGCAGCAGCCGCTTGCAGAAATATCCTTCGATTCAGCAGCCCGCCACGGTACGCCCGCAGCAGCCTTGTCGATATTTCATCCATGTCGTTTTCCGCCTTGTCAAATCGAGTGGCCGGCCTTCCCGTGCCGGACCTTCACTTGCGTGCCAAGAACCTTAGCCGCGTTTCGGCCAAAGAGGAACGCGCGTTTCATGGTGGGCCTTATAATGCAACGGTCCGAAGTTTCGCACAATAGGGCGCATCACATGTCAGGCTCGCGCGCCCCTGCTACAATTCACACGCGGATGCGAGGGCAGTAGACAACCCGGCAGAATTGAATTAGCTTTGATTCAGATTTGCATCGCTCTGATTTGCTTTCAGCGATGCCCTCGTTCCCGTAGCTCAATTGGATAGAGCGTCGGCCTCCGGAGCCGAAGGTTATAGGTTCGAGCCCTATCGGGAACG
>JANWHF010000314.1 GCA_025450555.1 Tepidisphaeraceae bacterium
AGATCGACATGGCTGAGCACTTCGAACTTCTTTGCTTCGGGCTTGAGGATCCACATGCGGCCATTGGCTTCGGGGAAATAGAGCTTGCCATCGCCCCAGACCAGCGAAGCCTTGCCGATGGTGCCAAACCCTTTGCGATATTTGGTTTTGCCGGTTTTGGCGTCGATCGCATAGATCACGCCGTTGTCGGTGGCGACGTAGAGGGTGTCATCGACGATGGTGGGGCTGGGGAAGCCGGCTTCGATGCCGTCTTTCGACCAGACGATTTTGGGCTCGCCGTTTTCGATCTTTGAAGCATCGAGGCAGGCGACGCCGCCCAGCTTGGTCGATTTGAAGTTGTCCAGATCCCAGTTGACGTAGACGAAGTTGTCCTTCACAACAACCGATGAATCGAAGCCGCGCTTGGAGACTTTGATGCTCCAGAGGCGTTTGCCCGTGCGCGGCTGGAACGCGTTGACGGTGCCGTCGCCGGCCCCAATCACCATCACCTTTTCGCCATTGATGACGGTGAAGACGGGCGTCTGGTAGGGGGCATCAGTCGGAATGCCCGGCGTCTCATTGATCCAGTTCAATCGTCCAGTCTTTTTATCGAAGGCGAAGAGCCGGAAATGGCCCTGGGCCAAATCGCCCCAGCCGAAATCGACGCCGGCGAGAAAAACCTGGTCTCCATTGATGCAGGGGGAAGGCGTTCGTCCGCCGAAGGTGGAAAGGAAGCCATATTCCTCGGTCATCTGGTGACGCCAGATCTGCTTACCGGTTTGGCCATCACAGCAGATGAGGACATTCTGCGCGCCCAGGGCGTACACGTTGCCGGTTTCTTCATCGCCGCATGGACTGGACCAGCCCAGACGATGAAACGGGTCGTCGGTCTGGTACATGTTTTCGTTGTGACGCCAGAGAATTTTGCCGGTCTTGGCATCCATGCAGACCAGCGATTCCTGGGTCTGCGGGCCGGGATCGAGCGTCGCGGTGATGCCCTCGCCGGCGGCAACTTCGCCGACGCGGCTGAGGGTGTAGACCTTGCCCTTCATGACGATCGGACTCGACATGCCGCCGACGTCGGCTACCCAGGCGACGTTTTCGCCCGGCGAATTTTTATCGGGAAGCGACCACTTGTCAGGCAGATTGGTTTCGCGGCTGACGCCATCCTGCTCGGGGCCGCGCCATTGCGACCAGTCATTGGCCTGCGCGGGTGCGCAGATCGCGGCCAATCCCAGGGCCGCCGCAGCCAACAGGCTTGCTTTGATTGTCTTTTTCATAGCTCCTCTTATCCCGTGGTTCTTTTGCGAATGAAACGATGCGCCTTGAGTTCAAATCTCGGCAGCGAGCCTGCCGGGACGGCAACCACCTGCGCCCGAAAGCTTAGCGACTGATGCAGCGCCTGTCCCACGCGATCGCACAATTGGGCGTGCGCTTCGACATCGGGCATCGGCTCAATTTCCAGCAGAACCTGCGTGAGCGGCCCATCTTCGTGAACCGTCAAACGAAATTCGCCAAGCTCCGAAAAACGCCGCAATACCGCTTCTACCGCCGTCGGGAATACGTTGTTGCCCCGAACGACGAACATGTCATCGACCCGCCCGAGGATACCGCCTTCAAGGCGCGCAAAGCAACGGCCACATTCGCATCGGCCGCGCGTGAGGCGAACCTGGTCGCCGGTGCGATAGCGAATCAATGGGCTGCCCCAGCGGCCAAGATTGGTCAGCACCAGTTCGCCGGTCGCGCCGTCGGGCAACACCTTCTGGGTCGTCGGATCGATGACTTCTGGGATGTATTCGCTCTCAATAACATGGACGCCCTGGCCCGGCCGAGGCAGGCATTCGAAACCGACTGCGCCCATTTCGGTCATGCCGGTGTGATCGATGAGGCGCGCGCCCCAGGCCGATTCGATTCGGCGGCGCGTTTCGGGAATGCTGCCGCCGGGTTCACCGGCGACAATTAATAGCCGCACCGAGCTACCGGGAAGATCGATCTTTTCCTCGGCCGCGACTTCCGCCATGCGAAGAGCATACGTCGGCGTGCAGCAGACGACGGTCGCTTTGTTCTCGAGCAGCATGCGAAGCCGGGCGACGGTGGACATGCCGCCGGCGGGAAGACAGAGCGTGCCGAGTGCACAGGCTCCTTCGAATGCGCCCCAGAAGCCGACGAATGGGCCGAAGGAAAAAGCGAAGAGAACACGGTCGGAAGAAGTCACGCCAGACGAGGTCAGAATGATTCCCCAGCATCGGGCGAACCATTCCCAGCTTTGCCGGGTGTCAAGCCATCGCATTGGCCGGCCGCCGGTGCCGGAGGTTTGATGCAAGCGGGTGTAATGATCCAGCGGATAGGTGAGGTTTTGCCCGTAAGGCGGATGCGCCGTCTGATCGGCTTCAAGTTCCCCTCGCGTTGTCAACGGAAGCCGATCGAGGGGATCGCGCATCGGATCGAAGGAAACGCCATCGAGCTTTTGGCGATAAAAAGCATTACCCGCGCGCACCTGCTCCAGAAGCGCCGCCAGCTTCCGTCGCTGGAGCGCGCCAAGAGCAGCCGAGTCCAGAGTTTCCTCGGCGGGCAAATAAAACCGGCCCTCGGCCGGCGACTTCAGTTCGATCTGCATAGGGCGCTAAGTAGCAGTATTACCCTATGGACAAGCCGGCGTTAAGCGCGAATACGGCATCGCCCGACACGTTTAGCGCTTTTTTTCGCGAGCTGCATCATTTTAGTGCCGGTTGCGTGACATGATTCCGCACTGCTGCGTATATTAGAAGGCGATGCCGAGCAACGTGCGGTTCGCCGTGGTGAAGAAGTTGCTGGAAAGTAAAGGATACGTCCTGGCGCAAGTTAGCGGCTCACACCATGTCCTTAAAAAAGCCGGTGCCGCTCCGCAGGTTGTGCCAGTCCATCACAATCAGGTGAAGTATGCCTACTACCGCCAAGCGCAAAAGGCGCCCTGAACCGAGAGTAAGCACGATCCCACAAAGTGCCATTCGGCGCGGCAGGGTAATTGCGGCACGCTACCAGATCACGCTTTGGCGCGAGAACGGGGAGTGGTACGGGGTGGGTGTTGAGGAGCCGGGCGCGATGGGTGATGGACGCACACTCGAGCAGTGCGTCCGCAGCGTACGAGAATCCCTCGCGGTTGTGGTGGCTTCGCACATCGTTGACCATGAGCCGATTGTGACTCCGATCCTAGATCAAGGCCGGCGACCTCGAAAGGCCGGATGAGAGCAAAGCGCGATCATGTCACAGCCCGCTTCCGGTCGCACGCAGGAATCATTCGCTTTTTTGCCGACCGTTAATCTGAAAGACGAATTACTGGAACTGGTGCTACTGGAATGTCAGTCGGCGGAGGAGTCGGTCTGGGGGGTTCCTGCATATATCTTTGGCATCCAACTTCGCACGACCGGTCAGATCATCGGTCGCGTGAGCTTGAGAATCGGCTCCGAAGAGCAACTGAGATATTCGGGGCACATTGGCTATCAGATCGATTCGGCTCATCGCGGGCATCATTACGCGGAGCGCGCTGCCAGGCTCGTGCTGTCGATCGCGCGGCGTCATGGTCTCAGAGAAGTTTGGATCACCTGCAATCCCGACAATCCTGCGAGTCAGCGGACGATCGAACGACTGGGCGCAACATATATTGAAACGGTCGATGTGCCGGAGGATTACCCGATGGCACCGGGTGCGATGCGCCAGAAGCGGCGATATAGCCTGAAGCTTGATCCGTCGCCTTAGACGCTTCACTTTCTGGCTTGCCATCCATTGGTGCACCGATACACTTTTGCCTTATCCAAAGCGATGATTCCGACGTGGTCGATCCGCGTGGAATCAATTTATTTGATAGGATCGCAATACAAAAACACGCGAGGCGGAACATGGCCAAGCCGACCATCAACGTTTGCCTGATCGGTCAGAAATTCATGGGGCGGACGCACAGCAACGCGATGCTGAAGGTCGCCAAGTTTTTCGATCTCCCGCTGATTCCGGTGATGCACACGATCGTCGGGCGGAACAAGGCGGAGCTGGATGAATTCCGCGAGCGCTGGGGCTGGAAAAACGCGACGACCGACCTGAAAGGCGCGGTGAACAACCCGGAGATCGGGCTGGTGGACGTCGGCACGCCCAACAATGTGCATGCGGAGCATACGATCATGGCGCTCGAGGCCGGGAAGCATGTTTCGTGCGAAAAGCCGCTCGCGGGCTCGCTTTCCGAAGCCCGGCAGATGCGCGATGCCGCCCGCAAGGCTAAGGGCAAGACCTTTGTCTGGTACAACTATCGGCGGGTGCCGGCCGTCGCGCTGGCGTATCAATTCGCCCGTG
This sequence comes from Tepidisphaeraceae bacterium, assembly GCA_025450555.1. GTDB lineage: Bacteria > Planctomycetota > Phycisphaerae > Tepidisphaerales > Tepidisphaeraceae > JANWHF01. The sequence goes on from JANWHF010000314.1 coordinate 4,300, forward strand.
CGGGGAAACTGGGTCGCATCTATCACGTTCGCGCGGCTTATCTTCAGGATTGGGCCGGGCCGGATGTCCCGCTGATCTGGCGATTCCAAAAGAGCGTCGCCGGATCAGGTTCGCATGGCGACTTGAACGCCCACATCATCGACATGGCCCGCTTCATCACCGGCGATGAATTTACGGAAATCGTCGGCGCGCTAGCGGAGACGTTCATCAAAGAACGCCCGGTTCCCGAAAGTGGGTCCAAAGGTGGCATCGCGGGAGGGGCCAGTGGAAGCGCCAAGATGGGAAAGAGCGACGTGGACGATGCGATGCTGTTCCTGGCGCGCATGAAAAGCGGCGCTGTCGCCAGCTTCGAGGCCACTCGCCAGGCAACTGGAAATCAAAACGCCAACCGCATCGAGATCAACGGCGACAAAGGCGCGATTCGATTCAACTTCGAAGACATGAATCACCTGGAGTTCTACGACGCCACGCTCCCGCGCAAGCAGCAGGGCTGGACGAACATCATGGTGACCCACGGCGGCGACCATCCCTATGTGGCTAACTGGTGGCCGGATGCTCACATCATTGGGTATGAGCATGGCTTCATCAATCAGCTTGCGGACATGATGAAAGTGCTGGGCGGCAAGGTGCCGGAAGTGCCGCTGCCGGATTTTGAAGATGCGTATAAGACGCAGCTTGTGCTGGAAGCCGCGATGCAGGCTGCCGAGCAGCGCCGGCCGGTGAAGCTTTCAGAATTGCCGCAATAAGTCTTTTGGTTTTTCCATGGCTTGGACGACGTTATGCGAGCTCAATGAATTGGAGGAAGGGCGGGGAAAATACGTCGAGATCGGCGGCTTCCAGCTTGCCGTCGTGCTGAGCCAGGGACAGGTCCATGTGACCGACAACGTCTGCCCACACGCTGGCGGAAATCTTTCCGAAGGTCACGTGGACAATGGCTGCATCGTGTGCCCGTGGCACTCCTGGCCCTTCGAGCTTGTCACCGGCCAACTCCGCGGCGCGCCGGGTGTCGCGATCAGGATCTACAAGACGCGCAAGATCCAACCTGAAGGACGATCCGCCTTGATTCAGGCTGACTTGCCGATTTTCTAAAAGATACGCATTGACCTGCCGACTATTCGCGACACACATCAGCCAGCACATGCTCGGCGACAAAAATCGGAACCGTCGTCGCGACGCCCAGCGCAATCGCGTCGCTGGGCCGGCTGTCGATCCGGATCACGTGCGAATTCTGGCGAATGTGAATCTTGGCGAAGAAGGTGTGTTCCTGGAGGTCGTTGATCTCGATGCGCTCGATCGTGCCGCCCATATTCTCGATCACGTCGGCCAGCAGATCGTGCGTGAGCGGTCGCGGATGAGGAATGCCTTTGAGACGCCGATCGATCGCATAGGCTTCGCCGCTACCGATCACGATGGGGAACTTGCGCTCGCCCTCGACTTCCTTGAGGACGATGATCTGCTCGGGCTGCATCTCGCTGATGATGATCTTGTGCAGTTCCATCTCGACAGACATCGCAGCGCCTCCGTGGGAACAAATTGTACGCTAGGTTTGGCGAAAAATCGTGTCAAGGGAGAATTGCCGGAGATGCGCCATGTGACAGTTCAATCGCATATAATGCAGTACATGACTTATCGATCGGGCCGGGGTAGCACGCGATGGGTTCTGCTGATTGGTGGGGCGGTCGTCGTGGTCCTGGCGACCGTCGGTGCGCTCTACCTGATGGGGCCATCGGTCACGGTGACCGAGGTGGTCCAGGGGCCGGTCGTCGAATCCTTCTACGCCACCGGCACCATCGAGCCAGCCACCGAGTATCCCATTCGCACCGGCACCGCCGGGCTGCTGATCGACGTGAAGGTGGACAAGGGTGATCACGTCAATAAGGGGCAGGTGATCGCGGTCGTCAGCGATCCGCAGCTTCAATTGGCGCTGGACAAAGCCAAGGCATCCCTGGAGCAGGCCCAGCGCCGCGCCGACGAACGCTCATCTCCAGTGCTGGCCGAATTTGATTCAAAGATTCAGGCCATGCAGGCGATGCTCGATAATGCCAATCGCGAAGAAAAGAGCCTCGAGCAGGTGGCGGCCACCGGCGCTTCCTCCCGCACCGATCGCGATCGCGCGGCCGATCGGGTTAAGGAACATTGGAGCGAACTGGAATCGCTCAAGGCACAGCGCGCGCAGAGCGTACTTCAATTAGACAATGACCTTGAAGTCGCTAAGGCCGCGGTCCGCGCCGCCCAGACCGACTTTGATCGCCAGACGCTGACAAGTCCCGTCAATGGCGTGGTCCTCGACCGCCCGCAGCCGCGCGGCACACGGCTGGCTCTCAACGATCACATCATGCAGATCGCCGACGTTCGGCCGGCCAATCTAGTCATGCGAGCCGCGGTCGATGAAGAAAATGTTGCGCAGGTTCAGACGGGGCAGAAGGTGATCGTCACGCTCTATTCCTTCCCCAACCACACGTTTGAGGCGCAAGTTTCCAAACTTTACGACAAAGCTGAACCGGATCGGCGGACGTTTGAAGTGGACGTGAAGCTTGCCGATCCCGATCCCAAATTGGCCGCGGGAATGACCGGAGAACTGGCCTTTGTGATCGCGGCCAAGGAACAGGCCCCCATCATTCCCTCCCAGGCGGTGCAGGCCGGGCACGTCTACACAGTGCATGACGGCCGACTCGCGCTGGCGGATGTGAAGATCGGTTTACGTAGTGTTGAGCGTGTTGAGATTCTTTCCGGCCTGTCACCGGGCGAGCCGGTCGTGATTAGTCCAGTTGCTATGAACGATGTCGGCCGGCGCGTTCGCGTCACGAGAATGGATCCGAAGGCTGCCGCGGATTTGAACACGCCGCCGCAGCGCGAGGTCTTCAAGGGATTCAACTGAAACATGGCGGACATCGCCTGCTTGGCGGGCGGCAGTCCTCTGCCGCCGCGAATTCTGGAAGGTATTGGGGCGCAATGTCTTTAGTCTGTCGCGAAGATCGTCGGGCAGCAGTGACGCGTAAAACCGCAGATGATCG
>JANWHF010000315.1 GCA_025450555.1 Tepidisphaeraceae bacterium
CCACGCCCGGCGAATATCCGTTCGTCTGCACCTTCCCCGGCCACTGGGTGCGCATGTATGGCGTGATGCTGGTCGTGCCCGATCTGGATGCGTGGGAAAAAGATCCCAAGCCGCCGCACGATCCGCTGACGCATGCCTTGATCAAGTCACAAAAGAACGATCCAAATATGATTCAAGCTCATTAGAGCGCCGGCTGATGCCGCAGGGTAATCGCAATGCGGCATTGCATTCGTAGCACAGGCTTCCAGCGCTTCCAGCCTGTGGTCTTTATTCACCGCCTGGAAGGCTGTGCTACGAGTTTTGCATATGCGATTGATGCATTTAAGCAGCTGACGAGGCCGATGAGCTGGACGTTTCTACGCTGGCGATGTGGAGATAGGAGCGGACTTCGAATCGCTCGGACGGGCCGCCGCCGGCTTCAGGCAGGACGATGATCAGTCCGGTCTTGGTGAGAGACGCCATCTCCGGATGGCGAATCTCAAAGACGTCGCCATTGCTCATTTCCACGCGCATGATCTCAAAAGGCCTGCGCGTCAGCATCGCACGAAGTGTTTCGAGCGTCATGGCCCAATTGTACGTCGCGTCGCGACTGAAGACCAACAAAGATCAGTCGCTACCCGGACACGCCGCCACTAGTCAAAAAGAAAGCCCAGGCGTTCGAAGCCTGGGCGTTTCTGGCTGCGCCGGATCTCCGATCCGGCCTGATTAACACACTCGCGACAGCGTGCGCCGACGCGAGGCGGAACAAAAGCTCATTGAGGAATCGTCAGGGTCTGGCCGGCGCGAAGCGTACCGGGCGTCAGTCCAGGATTGGCGGCGGCGATGCGCTCCCACTTCTTGCCATCGCCATACTGAGCCTTGGCAATAGCATAAAGCGTGTCGCCTTTCTTAACCTTGTAAGCATCGCCGGAAGCGACGGTGGCCTTCGCCCTGGAAGCATGCGTGGCCTTGGTGACGGTCGTCGGCTTTGCCCATCGCTTGGCCGTGGGCTTTTGCGCGTCAATTTTCGGCGCATCCAGCACCGGCGTCTGAGTGACGGCCGGCTCGGCGGGCGGCACGACCGCAATTGCGCGAACTGGCGCCGGGCGATACATCGGCGTCCCTGCCGGCGCTGCGCTCACGTTCAGAGCCGCGGGCCTCACAGCCGACGCCGAGGCATTGGGATCCTGCTTGTTCTGCGGCTGGCAACCTGCCGCCACCGCCATGGTCAACGCCCCGCCAACGATCATTTTTCGCATGTCCGGCTCCATCCGCCCGCACGCGGGCAACTCATTCGACGGGCCTTCCATGACCCGGCTCTGCGAAGGATTATCGGACATGCTGGCGGAATTCTTGAATTATCGGAATAAATAGAGATTCTGTTTTGCCCCTGAACCTGAGGACATCGAATGCCACGATTTACTTTCGTTGCGCGACTCGGCGCAGCGGCAATGCTTTGGACTGCATCCATCGGCCTCGCTGCCGACAAGCATCCGCTTGGCACCAATGAAGTGCCCTATCACCAGAGCCGGCCGCCAGGCCCGGCGCTCACGGCCGACCAGGCGATGACGAAGATGCAGCTTCCGCCGGGCTTTAAGATTGAGTGCGTGGCGCATGAACCGGACGTGATCAATCCCACGTCGTTTACGTTTGACGATCAGGGGCGCATCTGGATTACTGAATCGGTCGAATATCCGCGCGCCGATGCCGGCAAAGGTCGCGACCGCATTAAGGTTCTGGAATCGACGCATCACGACGGACACTTCGACAAGGTCACGACCTTTGCCGACGATCTGAATATCCCCTGCGGCATCGCCATCGGAAACGGCGGCGTCTACGTCACCAATTCCCCAGATATTCTGTTTCTTCAGGACACGAATGGCGACGGCCGGGCCAACAAGCGCACCGTCATCCTCAGCGGCTTTGGCCGATACGATCGCCATGAGCTTCCCAACAGCCTGACCTGGGGCCCCGACGGCTGGCTGTATGGAATGAACGGCGTGTTCAATGACGCACGCGTCAAATTCGCGGGAAAAACCAACGATTTCACCTGCGCCGTCTGGCGCTATCATCCCGTCTTGAAGAAATTCGAGCTGTTCGCGCAGGGCACCAGCAACCCGTGGGGGCTGGATTATAACCGTCAGGGTGATTGGTTCGTTTCCTGCTGTGTGATCGATCATCTGTTCCACATCACGCAGAGCGGCTACTACGAGCGCCAGGGCGGCCCGTATCCGCCGCAGACGCATCGGCTCCCTTCGATTACAACGCAGCGCCACCAGGCAGCGGCGTATGCGGGCCTTTGCATTTACGACGCCGACAATTTCCCGGCTGAATACCGCGGCACTCTGCTGATGGGTAATCTGCATGGCAGCGCGATCAATCGTGATGTGCTGACTCGAAACGGCTCAACTTATGTTCAACACAACGCGCCGGATTTTGCTCAGGCGAACGATGCCTGGTTCATTCCAGTCTCTCAGAAGATTGGGCCGGATGGCTGTCTGTATGTGATCGACTGGTACGACCGGTATCACTGCTACCAGGATTCGCAGCGCGATCCGCAAGGGATCGATCGAGAGCGCGGCCGCATCTATCGCATCTCGTATGGCGATGCGGCGCATCCGCAGGGCTTCGATCTGCAAAAGGATTCGACCGAAGCGCTGCTGAAGCTTCTTTCAAGTCCGAATGCCTGGTGGCGCAGGGCGGCACAGCGAATTCTCAACGAGAAGTTCCAGCCTTCGATGAAGAGTGAGCTGGAAAAGATGGCGCTCGACACCGGCGACGCTAACAACGCCCACATGCATGCGCTGTGGCTGCTGGTGAGCCAGCGGGCGCTCGATCCACAGTTCCAATTGAAAGTATTGGCCAGCGCCGATGAACCGACGCGCAACTGGGGCGTGCGCGGCGCGGGAGAGATGGGCGAGGTCTCGCCGGAGGTGTTTAATCGTCTGAAGGAGATGGCGGCAAACGATCCCTCGGCGGACGTTCGCTTGCAGATTGCCGTGGCGGCGGGTCGCATCACGCGGCCCGATCCGCTGCCGCTCCTGCAGGCGATGCTCGACAACCCGGCCAACGCCGCCGATCCGCTGATCCCAACGATCATTTACAACAACATCAAGCCGATGATCTTCCATCGGGGCGACGAGATCGCCAGCGCGCTGGAGAATGACGCCGCGGCACGGAAGAACTTCGGCAGCACGGTCATTCGCTGGGTGCGCCAGGCGACCAATACGCTGGCGCGCACGCCCACGCAGATCGTCGCCTCGATGAAGCGCAGTCTCGATCGAGCAGGCAATGAATCTCCCCCCGACCTGGCTGCATCCTTGCAGGATGCCATCGATGGATTTGTTTCCAATGGCGTCTCGCCTGCCGATCGGGCGAAGCTGCTCGATGATTCGCTTCGCCAGCGCATCGGCGCGCTGATCGATCAAGACGGACTGACGCGCGTGCCGGCGACGTTGATCGCGCTGTGGTGGAACGATCCGCACGCGGTCGAAATGGCACGCAAGATTCTGGCGGATCCTTCGCAGAAGTCGAACGTGCGGACCGACATGCTGCGCGGCCTTGCCGAGCAGAAGGACAGCCGAAACATCGATGCGTTTGCCGCTTTCATTTCGGACAATAATGCTCCTGTTCTGCTGCGCCAGCAGGCGGTTGATGCGCTGGGGGCCATGGATAATCAGGAGGCCTCAACAAATCTGCTGAAAGCCTATCCGCATGTCGAACCCATCGACCTGAAGCCGATCATTCTCAACGCGCTGGTTCGCACGCGCGCTGGCGCGCGGGTCGTGCTTAAGGCGCTGTCTTCCAAAACCCTTTCGACCGGCGACATCAACGAAAACCAGGCCCGTCGGATCGTTGGCCTGGATGATCCAACTCTGACCCACGAACTTTCCGAGCAATGGGGCACGGTGCGCACCGAGCGCAATCCGGAGCGCGTCAAGGTGGCCGCGGAATATAAGAAACTGATCCTGAGCCACGCATCCGGCAACGCGGTGGAAGGCATGAAAGTCTTTGCCGCCAAGTGCATGCAGTGCCATACGATCTATGGCAAAGGCGGAAATGTCGGCCCTGATCTCACCGGCGTCGGGCGCGACAATCTCGATCTGATTCTCAGCAACGTGCTCGATCCGAATCTGGTGGTCGGCAAGCCTTATTACCAGTGGATGGTGCGGCTGAAAAATGGAACGCTCGCCAGCGGCTTGATGGTCGAGCAGAGCGACCAGCACGTGGTCCTGCGCGACAATACGCAGCAAGTCACCATCCCGCGCGATCAGATTGCGCAGATGAAGGAAACGACGCTTTCGATGATGCCTGAGGGTCTGGAAAAAACGATGACGCAACAGGAGTTTGTCGATCTGGTTAGCTTCCTGCTGACCCGCCAGCCGCCCGCCAGTTGGAGCACGATCACAAAATAATCGGGTGTCCATTGACGTTTAATGTTATATTATTGCGGTCAGCAGGCTCGCTGGAATGAGCTGCCCGGCTGGGTGGAGTTGTATTGTCGGGTGCTGGGCAGACAACACGTTTGAGGCGCGCACCGTGGCTATCACATCTGCTCAAATCTTCCCTAAAGATCGTCAATCCATGCGCCGAAAGGCACGCTTTCGGGCCATCGCACGGCCAGCAATCGAGGCAATGGAAACCCGCCGGCTTCTGTCAGCAAACATCACCGCGCCTGCGCCAATCATTAAGTCGCCGCTGCCTTCCGGCGGCGACGCGACGACGATTGCGATGGACGCATCAGGCAACATCTGGTTTACCGATCCATCCAGTAATGCAATCGGCAAGCAGACGCCTTCGGGAACGGTGACCGAGTACAACCTTCCTACCGATGAAGCGTGGCCCGATGCAATCGCGACTGGGCCGAACGGCAATTTCTGGTTCATCGAAGATGACGCGGACCAGATCGGACGAATCACGCCGACCGGCAGCGTCAGCGAATTTGCCTTGCCTTCAGATAACAGCAGCCCGACCGCGATCGTCAGCGGCCCCTCAGGCGACATTTGGTTTGTCGATGTGGGAAACAACGAAATCGGAAAGATCACGCCTGCCGGTAAGGTCACGGAATATCCGGTCGATTCGAGCATCACGCTGGACGGCTCGATCACGACCGGGCCAGATGGAAACCTCTGGGCATCCGCCGAGGACGATTCGGGAAGCGGACTTCTGCTTCGCATGACTGCGACAGGACAGGTCAGCAGCTTTTCGCTGCCGACGACCGTCAATGATTTGACGACGGGACCTGATGGGAATCTTTGGATAGCAGGTGACGGAGAAATTGATCGTGTGACGACCGCCGGCGCGGACACTTCGTTTTCTCTTTCCAGCGGCGACAGCGCATTCAAGATCGTCAGCGGTTCCGACGGCGCGCTCTGGTTTGCAACCTATGGCACCAACGCCATTGGACGCATCACGACCGCCGGCTCGGCATTCGAATTTGATCTTCCGGAAGGAACGGCTCCAGCTTCGGTCAGCGATCTGCTTGGGGGAAGCGACGGAAAAATCTGGTATGCCGACGACTCCGGCTCGATTGCCTCGCTCAACATTCATAATGCTCTGCTCGCGGGCGGAGCGGATGTCACCGCGACGGCTGGTTCGGCTGTAACTTCCACCGTCGCTTCATTCATGGACTTGTCCGGCCCTTCTGATGCAGCAGATTACCAAGCGAAGATTGATTGGGGAGATGGCAGCACTTCGGCGGGCACCATTGCCGCCAACAGCACCGGCGGATTCGATGTCACCGGCACGCATACCTGGGGCATCGGAAGTTCGCAGGTTACCGTCACCATCACCGATGTGCGACCGGCGGCCGATGATCCGGGTGGTTTGGCAGGTCGCACCGCTGTTGCTTATAGCAGTGTCACTGCGCCCGCTCCGCCGGTGCAGGGAACGGCTGTCAACATCAACGCGGTGGCCGGGCAAGTGTTCAGCGGCGTGGTTGCCAATTACACCGGCGTTTTGCTCAATTCCCTTTCGTCTTATTCCGCAACCATCGACTGGGGCGACGGCCATTTCTCCACCGGAACGATTGCCGACAATGGCCAGGGCGGCGTGAGCATCACCGGCAGCAATCGATATGCATCGTCCGGCACCTTCACTATCACCACCTCACTGAGTCCATTCAATTTCTGGCCGATCGTGCCTATCGGGGGCGGCGCGGTGCCCGGCGCATCGGGGAGCGGAGTTGTATCCGGTCTTCCGACGACTGCCGTCTGGGGAAAGCCCACCAGCAATCCTGTGGGCCTGGGCGGCGGCACCGGTTCAACCGGTGGTGGCGTTGCAAACCCAGGCGCTCCGATCGGCATTGAGCCGCCTATTTCCATTGTGCCTATTCGCTGGCCGATTGGCGGCCTCAATTCGGTGACCGGAACGGCGACCGTTGCCGCGGGGGTCATGAACGGAAGCGGCTTCAGTCTGCTGGCCTCCAGCAATGCTCCATTCAGCGGCACCGTCGCGCACTTCACCCTTACCGATCCATCGGCTGATCTGAGCCATTTCCATGCGGTAGTCGAGTGGCAGGATCCCAACGCGCGCGATTGGTTTGTGCTCCCCAGCACCCTGACCAGCGCCGGCACGATCACCTCCGATGGTCAAGGTGGATTTGATGTTTCCGCAACGGCATCATTCACTCAATTCGGTTTGTTCCATTACCAGGTTTTGATTTCCGACGATCGGCTCGGCAGCTCCGACTCGGCAATCGTTGGAGCCGCGTATGGGCAGGTGATTGTGGATACGCCCTTCCGGCCCATCCCCCTCGGCGCGGCAAGCAGCGTGAGTGCATCCGGATCCGCGACAACGCATAACCCGGCGCTATCTGAACATCCATCAGTCAAGCCGCTCGCCATTCACGCGTCCACAAATAAGGCCTTCGCGGGAAACATCGCCATTCTCAAAGGAATCACCGCGACCAATGCGCACCTTTCGCAATTGCAGGGCAGCGTGAACTGGGGTGATGGTTCAGCGCCTTCGGCGGCGCAATTTTTGAGCGGACCCAGGGGCGAGATCATTATTCGTGCATCACACAACTTCACGACCGGCGGGAAACGCTCGATCAGCGTTTCTCTGACGCAGAACATCAGCAATGGCACATCCCCGACCAGCGATCCGCCGATCGCGCTGCCGGCCGTGCAAACGTCCGCTCATGTGACAGGCAAGGCCGCATTGGCGAAGTATCACACCACGGCAGTTCCAATTTCGGCTGTTGTTGGACTCCCCTTCCAAGGCACGGTCGGCACACTCACCGGCCCGCCCCTAAGTGCCGGGCAATCGTTGGTGGCAACCATCTCCTGGGGCGATGGCTCGCAATCGACAGGAACAATCACCGACGACCGTTCAGGCGGCTGGCAGATCGCCGGCTCGCACACGTTCGAAAAGAAAGGCCGGCGGCATTTCCAGGTTGTTGTCCGGCTTCAGTCCAGTGGATCCGCACATTCTCACCCGGTTGTCGCGCGCTTTGGAACAACCGCAGTTGTCAGCACGAGCTGATCATCCAACCGCCCGCTTGCGCGAAAAGGCGAGTTTCACTTCAGGCAGCATCATCACATAAAGCGTGTAGATGCCCAGGAGTCCGCCGACAAGCCAATCCACCCATTCGGGCATTGCAGTTAGCCGAAAGCCGAAGGTGGGGATGGCGTAGCCGTTGGTCACCAGGTTGATGATCTCCAGATGAAAATAGATCCCGGCCAGCCCTTTGAGAATTTCCAGTACGGCAAAGAACAGCAGTACGATGCGCGCCCAGGAATTAAATCGCATCGCCGCTGCTCCAGCCACGAGCGCCGCAGCAGCCAAGGCGGTTCCAGCAATCGGAGCAAAAATGCCCCAGAGCGTAATGGCATCATGCGCGCCGTAGACACCGCCGCGGATTCCCGAAATGTCGGCAATCATCGGCTGGACCAGAAATGGCAACGTCGCCAGACCAATCAGCCCGAACAATATGGCGCCGACCGATACGACCATCACATGAGTGATCTGCTCCGGCAGCGCAACGCTGTAGGGGTCCGGCATGTCGTAAAGTTTCGCATGGGTGGGCGATTCGCTCGATTGGCTCATGGGCCTTGCTCCTTCCGATGCCTGAAAGATTCAGGCAATGACCGGAGCATTCAGTGTGGCAATAGAGTGAAGTTTTCCGCAATGGGCAAAACTTTGCGGGACGAACCCATGCAGGCCCATGCTACCCGAGCTTCATGCACCACTCGTAGCACAGCCTTCCAGGCTGTAGATTCTAAAATCACAGGCTGGAAGCCTGTGCTACGTCAGCGGGTGATACGGCAATGAGAGCGAGCTGGCGACGGCCTCATAGGTGACTTTTCCGCGCACGAGGTTGATTCCCTCAGCCAGGCCACGATCTTCCTTTGCCGCCTGCTCGTAACCCTTGTTGGCTATGCGACGGGCATAGGGAAGCGTGGCGTTGCAGAGGGCAATCGTGCTGGTCCGGCCGACGGCGCCGGGCATGTTGGTCACGCAATAGTGGACGACGCCCTCAACCACATAAGTCGGATGCTGATGGGTGGTCGGCCGGCTGGTCTCGATGCAGCCGCCCTGATCGATGGCGACGTCGACAATGACACTGCCGTTCTTCATGGCCTTGAGATCTTCGCGTGTGACCAGGCGCGGCGCTTTCGCACCGGGAATCAGCACGGCTCCGATGACCAGATCCGCCAGCAACAAATGCTCGCGCACCGTATGGGCATCGCTGAAGATCGTCTTCACGTTGGCTGGCATGACATCATCGAGATAGCGCAGCCGATCGAGATTGATGTCCATTAGAACGACATTTGCCCCGAGGCCTGCGGCCACTTTTGCGGCCTGCGTCCCCACGATGCCGGCTCCGAGAATTGCAACATGTGCCGGCGCCACACCCGGCACGCCACCCAGCAGAATGCCGCGCCCCATCATGGGCTTTTCCAGGTACTTGGCTCCCTCCTGGATGCTCATCTTGCCGGCAATTTCGCTCATGGGCGTGAGCAACGGCAGCCGGCCATTGCGATCGACGATCGTCTCATACGCAATCGCGATGATGCCCGACTCCATGCAGGCTTTAGTCAGCTCGCTGCTGGCGGCAAAATGGAAATAAGTGAAGACGATCTGCCCGGGCCGGAACATCCCGATCTCGCTGGGCTGCGGCTCCTTCACCTTCACGATCATGTCCGATTTTTCGAACACCTCCTTGGGGCCGCTGACGATGGTCGCCCCGGCGTTCCGATAATCCACATCCGCAAAGCCACTGGCCATGCCAGCGCCGGATTCAATGAGCACCTCGTGCCCCGCGCGCGACAACGTCTCGGCCCCCACCGGCATCATGCCGACGCGGTACTCATCCGGTTTAATCTCTTTGGGAACGCCAACTTTCATTTCGTTGACCCTTAGCTCGAGGCCTCTGTCGGTGCAGCGATAATCGAACGCCAGCAACGGATTGTCGCAATCTCAGGACATTCGGCAATGTCCACCGGTGGCCTTGAACTGGACAAAATGATGCGAGGCGATTGGAGCTTGGCCCCTGGCAAGCCGGTCCATTACAATCGCGGTGCAATGGCGCCTCTGGGATTGATTGCCGGCGAAGGAGTGTTTCCGCTTCTGGTAGCGCGCGGGGCGCGCGAGCGCGGCCGAAAGGTCATTTGCGTCGGCCTCGCGGGGCATGCCTGGTCGGAATTGGCTCGGGAATGCGACACCTTTCGCTGGGTCGGATTGCTCCGCCTTAATCAGTGGATTCGCATCCTCCGCGATGCCGGCTGCAAAGAAGCGATCATGGTCGGCCGGGTCGATAAATCTCAGCTCTATGATCGCTGGCGATATTTCCGGTATATTCCTGACAGCCGGGCCGTCAAAGTGATTTGGAATGTGCTTCGACGCGACAAGCGGCCGCAAGCGATTCTTTCGGCCCTCATCGATGAACTGAGCTCGGCTGGAGTCACCTTGGTCGATTCGACTCAATTTTGCGGAGAACACATGGCCACGGCCGGCGTGATGACCCGCCGCCAGCCCAGCGAAACACAGTGGGAAGATATCGCGTTTGGATATGACATTTGCCGGACCGTGAGCCGGCTGGATATCGGCCAGTCGATTGCCGTCTGCGATCGCGATGTGATTGCCGTCGAGGCGCTGGAAGGCACCAATGCCATGATCGAGCGGGCTGGTAAGCTTTGCAAAGTCGGCGGCTGGACGCTCATCAAAGTTTCTAATACCACACAAGACATGCGGCTGGATGTGCCCTCGATCGGCACCACCACCATCGAAAAGCTCGCCAGCGCTGGCGCGGCCTGCCTCGTGCTGGAGCCGGGCAAAACGATCATGCTGGAAAAGCAGAAGGTGCTGGAGATGGCCGATCGGTACAAGATCGCGATTGTCGGATACGACGGAACCTGAGCCACAATGGGAATCGATCCAAACATCCTGGCGATGATCGACGAGTTGGATGCCCTGCGAAATCAGCGCGACGACCATTGGCAGGTGCCGCGGATCGAAGGGCAATTGCTCTATCAGTTTGCCCTGGTCGTTCGCGCAAGACTGATTGTCGAAGTCGGCACCAGTTACGGATTCAGCGGCCTGTTCTGGGCGGCGGCTCTCCAAGCCACCAGCGGCAAGCTGCACACGATCGACTTGTCTCAAAAGAAGTATGACTCTTCGCGCCAGACCTTTGCCAAGGCAAAGGTGCAGGATGTAATCGTGAGCCATCATGGGAATGCGCTCGAAGTTTTGCCCACGATTCCCGACATGATCGACATCGCCTTCCTCGATGCCGACAAGGACATGACGCAAAAGTATTTTGACCTGGTCTGGCCCAAGGTGCGGCCCGGCGGTTCGGTTCTGACCGACAACGCCACCACGCATCGCAAGGAACTGGGCGATTTTGTGGCCCATGTGCGCTCTCGAAAAGATGCGACGAGCTCTGAGATCCCCGTCGGCAACGGGCTGGAATGGACCGTGAAGCTCCCTCGCTAGTCGCGCCATTTGTCAAGCTTTTTATGATTTCGGTCATTATTTGCAGCCGCGACGATGCGAGGTATCAGGCTGTCAGTGCATGCTATCAGCGGGTGCTGGCTTCCACTCCATTCGAAATCGTTCGCATCTCCGACGCCAGCAGCCTTGCTGAAGGGTACAACCGCGGGATGGAGCGCGCCCGCGGCGATATTTTGCTTTTTTGCCACGACGATATTGAGGTAATCGAGCCGGATTTCCATCAAAGGCTCGTCGGGCATCTGGAACATGCCGACCTGATTGGCGTCGCGGGGACGGCGCGACTCGTGTCTGGCCGATGGGATGAAGCAGGACCGCCTTACTCTTATGGGCAGGTGGTTCATCCAAACCCCAGGAGCGGCTGGCTCGAGGTGGCCATCTGGTCCGCGCCTTTGCGGCGAATCAGCGGAATGCAGGCTTTGGACGGGCTGTTTCTGTGCGGCCGACGTGCGATTTTCACTGCTCTGAAATTCGATCAGGAAACGTTTTGCGGCTTCCATCTGTATGACATTGACTTGACCTACCGAGCGTTCCTTGCGGGCTATCGACTTGCTGTCTGCTGCGACCTGGGCATCATCCACCATTCGCCAGGGAAGTATGACCAGCAGTGGCCCGCGGATGCCCAACTCTTCCACAACAAGCATCGCGCAACGCTGCCGGCAAATCCCCAGCGCCCCAACCAGGTCAGCGTAATCGCGGTAAGACAGCGGGAAGAACTGCTGGAGGTCATGCGCCCGCCTCATTGGGATACATTTGGGCCAGCGGAAAAGTAGTTTTGATACGAAGATACTCATGCGGATTCAGGTCAAACTATTTGCCATACTGCGAGACCAGGCCGGCCGAAGCGAAACATCGCTTGAATTGCCCGAAGGCGCTACGGTGCAGCAAGCCCGCAGGCATTTGATCGAGGCGCTGCCGGCCATCGCTCCATATATGGATCGCGTCGCTTTTGCGATCAATCTCAGCTACGCCCGGCCCGAAAGCGTCCTTCACGATGGCGATGAGCTGGCGGTGCTGCCGCCGGTGAGCGGGGGATGAATGACGATCGAACAGGCCCACGCACTTGCGGTGCAGATGCAGCACGCCGGGCGGCTTAGTGAAGCCGAGGGATTGTGCCGGCAGATTCTCGCGGCCGATAGGCGTCATTTGCCCTCTATTCAGTTGCTCGCGTTTTTGACGTTCCGTGCCGGACGAAGCGACGAGGCCATCGCTCTGCTCAAACAGGGCATCGCCATCGACCCGTCGCAAATTGATTCCTATATTAACCTCGGCGTGATTCATTCGAGTCTGCGGCAATTCGATGCGGCCATTTCCGCATACCGCCAAGCGATCGCCCTTCGTCCTGACATCGCCCCACTGCATTTCAATCTTGCCAATGCGCTCAAGCAGCAGAATCAATTTGATGCCGCTATCGCGGAATATCGGGCAGCGATTGAGCTCCAGCCCGATTTTGTCCAAGCCCAGGCCAACCTCGGCAACACGCTTCGGGAACTCGGGCGGTTGGACGAAGCGGTGGCGATTGTCAACCAAATTTGCGAAACCCAGCCGGCCCTTCCCAACGCTCACAACGACCTTGGAAATGTGTTGCGCGAAATGAAGCAGATCGATGCGGCGATTGCTTCCTACGAGCGGGCTCTTTCTCTGGATCCAAACTACGCCGACGCCGCATGCAACCTGGCGAATGCTTTGAAAAGCAAAGGGGAATCGGACCGCGCGATCAACGCTTACCGGCGCGCGCTCAAGCTCAGTCCCAACGATGCCGACACCCATTTGAACTTCGGTTCGGCATTGATGGACGCCGGGCAATTTCATGAGGCAATTGCTGAATTTCATTACGCCATTTCCCTCCGGCCCAACTTTCCCGAAGCCTATCTGAATTTGGCCACGGCACTTCACGGAGCCGGCCGAGTCGACGAGGCTCTATCGGCCTGTCGCCAAGCGATAGCCCTTGCGCCCAGTGCGCCGGCGCTGGCAAATCTGGCGAAGCTCATTTCCGAAACGGGCGATGTCGAGCAGGCCATCGATCTGCTGAGGCAGGCCATCTCGCTTAAAGACGAGCCAACTATCTCCGGCAATCTGCTGTACACGCTGCATTTGTCCATGGACGATCCTCAAAAGATTCTGGAAGCGCATCTCGACTGGGCGCGCCGGCATGCCAATCCGCTGACGCCTTCACAACCAACCTATCCGAACATTCCTGATCCTGATCGACGATTGCGAATTGGCTATGTCTCTCCCGACTTTCGAAACCATTCCGTCGGTCGATTCATGCTGCCATTGCTGGCGGATCATGATCGCCAGCATTTCGAGATCTCCTGCTACAGCGGCGTCGCCCGGCCCGACGCGATGACTGAACGCCTGCAAAGCTTCGGCGACATATGGCGATCAACCGTCGGCATATCAGATGATGAACTGGCCCGGCAAATTCGCGACGATGGCATCGACATTCTCATCGACCTTTCGCTCTTCACCGCAGGCACTCGCATCACCGCCTTCGCAAGCAAACCCGCTCCTGTGCAGGTGACGTACCTCGCCTATTGCAGCACCAGCGGCATGGCCGCCATGGACTATCGCCTCACGGATCCCTATCTCGATCCGCCTGGGACCGAACGAGATGCCTTATATTCCGAAAGCTCATACCGGCTGCCCCGCGATTATTGGTGCTATCAAGCGCCAGAAGAAGCCCCGGAAGTCGGCCCCCTTCCCGCTGAAATCAACCGCTTTATCACCTTCGGCTGCCTGAATAATTTCGCGAAGGTGACGCCAGCCATGATCGAATGCTGCTGCAAGCTCCTGCTTTCGATCAATGACTCGCGGCTGTTGCTGCACTCGTTTGAAGGAAGCCACCGCGATCGTGTGCGAAAGCAATTGGAGCAACTGGGCGTTGATCCCTCGCGCATCGATTTCATCGCGCGCCTGCCGATGAGAGAGTACTTCGAGCAGTACAACAAAATCGACGTTGCCCTGGATACCTTTCCCTTTGCCGGCGGGACGACGACATGCGATGCGCTGTGGATGGGCGTGCCGGTGGTGAGTCTTGCTGGGCGAACTGCAGTATCGCGGGCGGGCCTCAGCATTCTCTCGAATCTTGGCGCGCCTGAATGGGTGGCGGACGATCCCGAACAGTATATTGCAATCGCGTCTGGGCTCGCGAGTGACATTCCACGCCTCGCGGAATTGCGGCGAACGCTTCGCCAGCGCATGCTCGACTCGCCTTTGATGGACGCTGCCGCATTTGCGCGGGATGTGGAGTGGGCCTTCCGACAGATGTGGCGGCAGTGGTGCGCGCGACACGGCGCGAAGGGCTCTGAATAAACCTTGGATTCAGATTCGGTGGATTTAACGTGCCCCGATTGCTCTACGTTCTGCATGAATACCAGCATCTCGGCGGCACCGAGCTGCAGACCCGGCTTCTGGTCGAGCACTTGGCCGGCCGCTACAAGATCGCCGTCGCCTGGATGGATCCGAAAACCAGTACGATCGTCATGCAGCCGACCGTTGGCGAGCTGGTTACCTACTCGGCCGATCCCGTCGTCTTTCCATTGACGCCCGACCAGCAACCCGCGACGCAGCGGTCCTTCGCCCAGCTTCTTGAAACCTTTCAGCCCGACATCATTCACTTCCAGCATCTGGTCAAGTGGCCGCTGGGCACCATCGATCAGGCGCGCGAAAGCGGGGCAAAGGTTGTGGTCAGTCTGTATGACTACTACGCCATCACCCCTTATTACACGATGGAAGGCGTTTCCGATCCGAACGAAATTTTCACGCCGGCCTATGCCGCGCAATTGGGACCGGACGGTCTGAAATATCTCGAGCACCGCCGGGCATTGCTGGAGGAAAGCTTTAGATCGATCGATCGATGCGTGGTTCTTTCGCAATACCAGCGGCGCATGATGTCTCAAGTTTTTTCCGTCGATTTCGAAGTAATTGAGCCGGGCATCGCTCCGTTTCTCCCGCTTCCCAAAACTCCATCGCCGCACTTGAGATTCGGATACTTGGGGACCCTTGTAAAACAAAAAGGCTGGCCGACGCTGGTGGAAGCGTTTCAAAAAGTAAGGCAAAAACATCCCGCGGCCGAGCTTCGCCTTTACGGCGCTAACCGATCGATCGGCCAGCCGCCTGCGGGCATTTCGGTGTCTGGAGTTTATGGCTCGGCCGATCTGCCTCGAATTTGCTCGGAGTTCGATATCGGCATCATCCCCTCGACCTTCCCCGAAACCTACTGCATCGTGCTTTCCGAGCTCTGGCTGTCGCAAACGCCCACGGCGGTTTCCGACATCGGCGCGCTGGGCGATCGCGTGATCGATGGCGTCAACGGACGAAATTTTCGGCCCGGAGATGTTGATCACTTGGCCGACGTCATGAATTGGTTCATCGAAACGAATGAGTGGCGCGCATGGCGCCTGCCTACCCCGCGCACCGCAAATGATCTTGCCACCGATCATGATGACCTCTATCGCTCGATTCTCACTCGCACGAGATAATCTCGACCTTCTCAGGCAATTTATGCATGCAGTGCTCCACTGCCGAATCGCATCGGTAAAATGAACCGATGCGCGCCAGCCGTTCGAACATCGCGACCGCCACTTCATTCACTCTTTTCATCGCCCTTCTTGCGATCGCGGCGCGCACTTATTTCGCCCGGGACATTCTGGGTGTGCAATCGAGCCCTTACCGGGCCTTTTGGATCGAATTTCCGCGCGGCAGTATCCAATTTACCTCTCGAACCAGCACGCGGTCCGAGGATCATCGAACCGGCTGGAAGATTCTTCCTCCCTCCAATCCAACCGGCGTGCAAACGGTCCTGGGTTTTGGCCTTTTTCACAATCCCCGCCTGTTCATTCGCGACCCCAGCGGCACGCGTTGGATCGGCATGACCCTGCTGGTCATGCCGCTCTGGCCCTGGGTCGCGTTGGCCGCCCTGCTGCCGGCTGCATGGATCCGCCAAAAAGCAAAGCGACATCGACGGCCCTACGCCTGTCCGAATTGCGGATACGACCTGCGTGCCACGCTCGGCCGATGTCCCGAATGCGGTGAGATCGCTGCTTCATAAGAGCCGCCTTCAGTTGCCAGGTCTTTCCCTTTGCGTGCAACACGATGCATCAAACATCTCGTTTTTGATGCATCGGTGATGCATTCTTCAATCGACCCAACCCTCAAAATCAGCGTCCTATTGAGGGTTGCGCCAGAGCCATGCATCAAAATGCATCATTTTGCCACTGCCGTTCGGCCCGCCTGTTGCGGATTGATGGGAGGCGGTTAGGGAAGCGGGTTTTGACCATGAGCGGGGTTGGGACGGTGGATCGGGACAGTTGGCAGAGTGGTGACGGGTTGCCGTAGC
>JANWHF010000316.1 GCA_025450555.1 Tepidisphaeraceae bacterium
ATCAAGCTGGCGGTGGCCCGGCAGATGGACAAGATCGAAGACAGCGCCATGGGCATGGACAATCCCAATGGCTCAGTCATCGTCACCGAACGAAACAAGGTGGCGATGAAGGTTCTGAAGAAAACACTCGATTCCGGCAAGCGCCATATCAGCGTTTTCTATGGAGCGGCTCATATGCCCGACATGTCGCAGCGCCTGCGCGATATGGGCTTCAAGCCAGTGTCCACTGAATGGGAAACGGCCTGGGATCTGAGCATTCGTCCCAATGAACCCTCGGCTGCTGAGCGGCTCCTGAAGGAATTCCTGCACGCGCTGGATGACAACTAATCACAGCCCTTTTCATTCGCCAAATGCCAGCGTAATCTGGAATTCATGGATTCAGCGGCGGCGCAGGGCTCTACGGGACAATCTGAATCGGCTCCTCCCCTGCAGGTGATCGATTACCACAAGGCCTACCAGGACATGGTCGCGGTGTCTGGGCTGAGCTTTGTGGTCAATCGCGGAGAAGTTCTGGGATTGCTTGGCCCCAACGGCGCCGGCAAAACCACGACGATGCGCGCCATGTGCGGCATCATTCCGCCGACGCATGGCAGGCTGCTGGTTGCGGGGCATGATGTGGTCGTCGATCCCGTCGCAGCCAAGCGAAAGCTCGCTTACATTCCTGATGATCCAAAGCTCTTCGATACGCTCACGGTCTGGGAACATCTCGAATTTGTCGCGGCTGCGTATCGACTGAATGACTGGAAATTAACGGCCGAGGATCTGCTGGCGCGGTTCGAGCTAACGCCCAAGCGCGGGACGGCGGCGCAGGAACTTTCTCGTGGTATGCGGCAGAAGGTCGCGATCTGCTGCGCATACCTGCACAACCCTGCTGCAGTTCTATTTGATGAGCCGATGACGGGCCTCGACCCGCGCGGCATCCGCACGCTGAAGGACACCATCCGCGAGCGCGCTGCCGCCGGCGCGGCAATTCTGATCAGTTCACATTTACTGGCCTTAGTTGAAGATCTTTGTTCGCATCTGCTGATTCTGCATCTCGGTAAGAGTCTCTTTTTCGGCCGAATTGAAGAAGCGCGATCGGCCTTTGCCTCGGTCGATCGCGATGCATCGCTGGAGGATCTGTTCTTCCGCGCCACCGAGACGCCGGCACCGGCACGTCTTTAGTCGCTCGTGGATCCATTCATGAATCCCGCATTGCTGAAACTGATATATCTGCAGGGACGAGGAATGCTCCGGCGTATGACGCGCGGTGCTGGGACTGCACGACGAATCGTCTTCTTCGTCGTCGGAGCAATGCTTTTTATCATGTGGCTGCTGTCGGGCGTCGCAAATTCATTTATGCGGCGCTCCGATCCGGCGCGCGTTCGTGCCGTCACACCGCTGGCGATCCTTGGTGTTTGCATTCTCACGGCAATCACTTCTGCTGGAGATAAAGCCATTGCCTTCACGCCCGGTGAAGTCGATCAACTTTTTCCCGGTCCTTTTTCACGCCGCGAGCTGCTGGCTTACAAGATTCTCAAGAGCCTTTTTGCAGCGATGCTAACTGGGCTCATCCTCTCGATCGCGCTGCTGCGCCATGCACAGTGGTGGGTGGCATGCTTTGCTGGCGTGTTCCTATCGCTGCTGTTCGTGCAGTTTTTCAGCATCGCAGTCGTGCTGGCGGGGCAGACGATTGGGATGGCTGCATATTCGCGCGTGAGAAAAGCCGTCATTATTCTCGTTATTGCGGGTGCGGTGATCTTTGCCCGACTCTGGATCGGAAATGGCAGCGGCGGCGCAGCGGCCGAAAGCGCGCTGATGGCGGCGCGATCTTCGAGCGTGGGGCAAATCATCTTCGCGCCCTTCGAACCTTTCGGGAACGCGATCACGGCCAACTCGGCCGGTGCTTTGGCCGTTGCTTCGTTCTACGCCCTGATCCTGATCGCGGCGATGGTCGCGATCGTGGTGTTGCTCGATGCGAACTATCTCGAGGCGGCGATGGCCGCCAGCCAGCGCCGATACGAGAAAATCCAGCGCATTCGCTCCGGCTCATTCCTTTCCGGCGTCGGCGTCGGAAAAAGCACGCGGTTGAAAGTGCCGATGCTTCCCTGGACGGGCGGAGCTGGGCCGATCGCCTGGCGGCAGCTCACCAGCGCCCTGCGCAGCTCGCGGGGATTGCTGCTCTTGATGCTCATCATTGCCATCAGCGCAGCACCGATTCTATTGTCGGGCTCCCGTGAGCATCGCGAAAGAATGATTGCCCCCGCCATCGGCATTGCAATCTGGCTCACCTTCTTCGCATCGAGCATGCTCAATTTCGATTTTCGAGGCGATCTGGATCAGATCGACCTGCTTAAGGCGCTTCCAATCGGATCGGTTGCCATTTCGCTTGGACAGCTCGTTGCTCCAACGCTGGTCATGGCATCGCTCCACATTGCGGTCCTGGCTGCCATCGCGCTGGCCATTCCGCAGCGCTGGCCGATCTGGGCTGCCGCCGCGGTCATTGCAGTGCCATTCAACTTGCTGCTTTTCTGCACGGAAAACCTGGTCTTTCTACTGTTTCCCAGTCGGCCTGCTGCCGCATCACCGGGTGATCTTCAGATCCTGGGTCGCAAGTTCATTTTTCTGCTGATCAAAGCCGCCATTCTGATGATGTGCTGCGCCATCGCGTTTGGATTTACGGTACTGGTCTGGGTTTTGAGCGGCAAATCAATCCCCGCCGCGACGATCACTCTGCTGCTTCTGCTTCTGCTTGAGTGCGCTGGCCTGGTGCCCTCCATTGCCTGGGCATTCCGTCGCTTCGACCCCGCCACCGACACGCCGGCCTGAGCCGCGTCGCGCTTTGATCCTCTTTTGCAACACTTCGCAACACATTTTACGAACAACGGGCGCAGTATGACGTAGGGCTTCTATATCGGCTCGCGTGGGGTATGAGAGAGACGCAAGCCGTCGGAGAGCGGGAGAGCTGTCGCAGCTCCCGCTTTTTCCACGCGCACATCCCGCGAAAACCATCGGAAAAGAGGAAAAGTCGCTGCCCCCCTCGGCAATTCCACCCGCAGAGCTTAGCCTATGGCGATCAATGAGCGGCAAATCAAAAAAAGGCCGGCGGGAAAAGGATCTGACCAGCCGCTATTTGTCCGGCGCGCTGGATGAAGACCGGCTGGACAGTTTGGAGGCTTTCAAGCCCAGCAATAAGGAGCGGGCCCAGGGAAAGATCCTCCGTACCAGTCAACTTCGGCAGGAAGAGTCATCCACCGACACCTCCACTCTTCCGATCGGCCGTGTCATCCAGGTTTTCAGCTTGTTTTGCGAAGTGGAATTCGATGGCTCCGCCTACTTATGCGTCATCCGAAAGACGCTTCAGAGAATCAGTCAGACACAACTGGTGGTTGGAGATTTCGTTCGATTCCGAATTGTGGAGCGCGCGGGAATCGCGGAATTGCAAGTCGGTCTTCCGGCAGAGAATCAACAACTTCCACAGGGCGTAGTTGAAGAGGTGCTTCCGAGGAAGACGATCCTGACGCGCGCCGCCAGTTTCAAAGGCATCGTGCAACATCCGATCGTCGCCAACGCGCAGCAGATGCTGATCGTCGTCAGCGCACAACAGCCTCGGCCCAAATGGGGACTGGTCGATCGAATGCTCGTGGCGGCATTGGCCGGCGGGCTGGAACCTGTTTTGTGCCTGAACAAACTTGACCTCTTGAAGACGACGGGCGAGCCGGAATCGGCGCCTCCATCTGGCGAGCAGGATTTGGATCCGGCCGATCCGGTTTTGGCCTTCGACTACTATGCGTCACTGGGTTACCGTCTGCTCAAGACCAGTGCGGCAGATCAGATCGGTCTTGATGCGCTTCGCGAAACCCTGCGCGACAAGGATACGGTCGTGGCGGGGCATAGCGGCGTCGGCAAAAGCAGCCTGATCAACGCCATCCAAAGTTCGCTCGATTTGCGCGTCGGCCAAATCAGCCGATACACCAATAAAGGCATCCATACGACCACTTCGGCTCGTCGCTATCCGCTGGATTTTGGCGGAAGCATCATCGACACGCCGGGCGTTAAGATGCTGGGTTTGTGGCAGGTGACGCGCGAAAATCTGATCGATTATTTTCCGGACATCGCCAACGAAACCGCGCCGACTCGCCGGCGGGAAAGCTACGAGCGAATCCTTGAATCGCTCCGCCAATAGGCTCCGCGGATGCCTATTGCTCCACCTTAAAATAGACCGGGGGCTCAATTTCGAATTTCATTGGCCTCCCGTCGCGCGGATGCGCGAAACCCAGTTGGGTTGCGGCCAGCATCAGCGGCGGGGAATCGGAATCAGGCCCATAGAGAGGGTCGCCGACGATTGGGTGCCCAATTGAACTCAGATGAACGCGGATTTGATGTTTTTTGCCGGTTTCCAGAACGATTTTCACCCGCGCGCTTTTTCCTGCCGATTTGATTACCTCGTAATGGGAAATCGCCAGCTCCCCTTTTCCGAATTCGCGGGTCGCATGAACGGTTCCATCAGCGCGCTCGACGAGGCGCGATTCAATTCGGCCGGATGGCTCCTTCGGCACGCCGTGCACGATCGCCTCGTATTGCCTACGGACGGTATGTTCAAGGAACTGCTGCTTGAGCGAAAGATAGGCGCGATGGTTTTTCGAGAAGACCAGCAGTCCTGCCGCGTCACGATCGAGACGATGAATGAGTCCGACTTGCGCTCGAGGATGGCGCGCCTGGACATGCTCGCGCACCAGCGCCAGAAGCGTTTGCCGCTTTTCGCGCGCATTGGTCGCGGTCAGAAGGCCGGCGGGTTTGTTGGCCACCAGGATGTCGTCATCCTCGTAAACAACCGGCAAAGCAGAGGCGCGCGGCGGCTGCGAATTGATGGAAGGTCGATCTTCAGTGGTCAATTGGTCCGAAGCTTCGACCGTCTGACTGGCCGATCTCGCGACGACGTTGTTGATCCGCACGCGCCCCGCCTGAATCATCCGGCGAAGTGTCGTGCGCTTGGCGGCGGGATATCGCTCGGCCAGACATTCCAGAAGCGTGCGTGACATCAGCGGGTGATTCTGTCTCCAACAGCGGCGAAAAACAAAGAGGCCCCGGCTCTCCCACGCAATGAGCCGGGGCCTCTATAGTTGGAACGGACCCATTCGCTGGAGGGCACGCCGAGAGTTTGTGCCCGCCTGCGCCGGCAGGATGAGCGGCCGCGCTTGGAAGTATCGAAAGAGCTTCATTGACCCGCAACGCGAATAATCAGGAATTCCGCGGAAAATTCACGGAAAATCAGCGAAATTGTGGCATTTTGCCGCAGGGCTGCATGCATTTTGTGGAACTGGCAAAAATATAACAATTGTAAAGGTGGAGGTTCGGAGCCGGCCGTCGTCAGAGGAGCGAGACAGGATCCACGTCGACGGCAATACGCTCCGCCCGAGTCAATCCGCCTGGCTTGCGGATGTCCTGGAGGATCTTCTGCAATGCCTGGCCCGACTCGCTGGTCAGGACGATTTGATTGCGAAAGTAACCGGCGATGCGATTGATCGCGCAGGGCATTGGCCCTTTCATGCTCACGCCACTGCCCTCTTTGGTCACCGCATCGCTAAGAACCGCGCCCAGCTCTTCGGAATACTTGTGAAGCTTCTCCGCCGATTGATCGCGCAGAACGATTCGGACCATTCTTGTGTAGGGAGGCAGGCCGACTTCGCGCCGGCTAATCAATTCATCGCGGGCAAAGCCGACATAATCCTGCCGAATCGCGGCTTGGATGGTTGGATCATCCGGCAAAAACGTCTGAAGCACTACGCGCCCCGGCACATCGCCGCGACCCGCCCGCCCTGCGACCTGCGTAATCAGTTGGAATGTTCGCTCCGCAGCACGAAAATCGGGAAGTGCCAGTGCGGTATCTCCACTGATCACGCCCACGAGCGTGACGTTGGGATAGTCCAGCCCCTTGGCGATCATCTGCGTGCCGAGCATCATCTGAATCTCTCGACGGGCAAATCGCTCCAGCGTCGCTTCATAATCCTTCGACCCGCGCATCGAATCGCTATCGACCCGGACGAATTTCAGATCGGGAAATTTCCGCTGAATCTCTTCCTCAACGCGCTGAGTGCCCAGGCCAAACAGCGCCAGCAGCTTGCCGCATTGCGGGCATTTTGAAGGCAGGCTGTTGACTGCCAGGCAGTAATGACAGTGAAGCTGGCCCGTATGTAATCCGGCCTGCAGCGTGGCATTCTGCGCATCTGCGGCAGTTGTGCGATGGTAGGTCATTGTGGCATCGCAATATTTGCAGGACACCGGCTCCTGGCAGGAACTGCAGTAAACGAAGTTCGAATAGCCGCGCCTATTGAGCAGCAGAATCGCCTGCTGGCCGGCGTCGATGGTGGTGCGAAGCAGGTGCTCGAGTCGCTGCGACAGCAGATGCACGCCTCGGCGGAAGCGGTTTTCCTGTTTCATGTCGATGACTTCGACATGCGGCATCTGCAAGCCGCGCACGCGAGCAGGCAGGTGAAGCAGTGCAGGCGCCGCCCGGTTGGAATCGCTCGGGACCGCGATTTTCTGACGCGCTGATACGCGGTAGTAGGTTTCCAACGAAGGCGTCGCGCTACCCAGCAGCACCGGCACGTTTTCGAGTTGCGCCCGTTTGATCGCCACATCGCGACCGTGATAGCGCGGGGCCGTATCCTGCTTGTAGCTGGCTTCGTGTTCCTCATCGACGACGATGATTCCCAGGTCCGGCACCGGTGCGAACACCGCCGACCGCGCCCCGACCACCACTTCCGCCTGACCGGATGAAATCTGCTGCCAGTAGCGATGCCGATCGGTCGCGGTGAGCCCGCTGTGCAGAATGGCGACATGCTTGAACCGAGCGGTAAATCGTCGCACGGTTTGTGGTGTCAGAGCGATTTCCGGAACCAGCACGATCGCGCGCTTGCCCGCGGCGACAACCTGCCGAATACATTGCAAATAGACTTCGGTCTTCCCGCTGCCGGTGACTCCAAGGAGCAGATTGACGGAAAATCCCTCATCGAGCCGCGGCCGAAGTGCGTCCAGAACTTTCGTCTGATCCTCATTGAGCGCAAGGTCGGTCTCGGCCGCCGCAGAAGGTTGCAGATCCGCAGTAAGTGAAGGCAGATCCACTTCCTGAGAAATGCTGATCCAGCCAATTCGAGCGAGTTTACGAACGGTTGGCGTTTTGACTCCAGCTTCGCCGGCCAGTCGAACCAGCTCGATCTTTGCTTCCGGCTCCAGTTGCAGGAGGCGGGCGAGAATCGCCCGGCGTTTGGGGGCGCGCGTTTTTTCCAGAATCGCCTGCGCGTCGGCTCGCGGAATGGCCAGGCGAACCTGATTCGTGTGACCCAGTCCAATGCGCTTCCGCACGGCCGAGGGAAGAATGGTTTCCAATACGCTGCCCAGCGGCGTCACATAATAACGACCCATCCAGCGCGCCAAATCCATCAGCGCCGGCGGGATCAGCGCTCGCTCATCATCGATGCCCAGAAGGCGTTTAATCTTTGGATAAGTTGTATGGGGTTGGATGTCGGTGACGTAACCAAATGCCGAGCGATTGTTCTTGCCAAGCGGCACGCGCACGCGCTGGCCGATTTTGATTTGCTTGATCAGTGCTGGCGGAACCGCGTAATCGAGCGTCCGGTCGATGCTCTGCTCCATCGCCACGGCAGCAAATGGACCTTCGTGAACGAGAGCCGGAGCTTTGGCCGACTCCTCAGACGATTCGAACAACGCGAGGCCTTTCACGACTCACTCCCTCACTCGGCGGCGCAGTGGCGGAAACCCAAACCTTGTGTTAGGTTGCTCCGCATGAGAGCCGCGCGATATTAATACTGTATAGTGGCGGCGATGGTTAGGCAATAGTTAGGTTGAGATGGAAGGAGAAATTAGCGGCTTCCTGCCGCTGAGCGACCGCCATGGCCGATGAGTCTTCCGCACCCCATTCTGATCCGGATCTGGATGCGTCCATTTTTGAGCCAGGAAAGCTGACGCAGCTTCTGGTGCTGATTGCCGTGGGAATCGCGTGTGCGTTGTTCTGGCTTGTCGGGCGCTGGCTCCAAA
>JANWHF010000317.1 GCA_025450555.1 Tepidisphaeraceae bacterium
CGCCTTCACTGCCCAAGAATGCCTGAACTTCTTCGCCACCGCAGGCTATGATCATGCCTGATCGGAATCTGCTCCAGTCACCGGCGGCTCATTCGGATTTGCAGGGGTAGTTTCAATGGGGCGGTCGTGAGAGGCCTCATCGAAGACCGCCGGCAGCATTCCCTGCCGTAGCGGTGCGACCGCGATGAATCCTAGTACCCCCATCACCAAAGCGAATGCGACACCCAATTGATAGCTGCCGGTCTGGTCGATAATCAGGCCGGCCATCAACGGACCGCACAAGGCTGAGATACTGGATGCCGTGAAAAACGCGCCCAGTACTGCGCCGAGATTCCCAAGACCGAAGAGCTCGATCAATACAACTGGCGTCAGTGCAATCCGCAAGCCATAGCCAAACCCCAGCGTAGCAGCAAACGCGACCAGCCAGCCATAGCCGGTGAACGGCAGCCATAGCAGATAGCTTGCCGCCATCACCAGCACCGAGAGTTTGTAAAGCGGCACCGAGCCCACCTTTCGGCTGATGAAGCCGATTCCACCCCGCCCCAGAACGCTCATGCCGCCGATGATGGAAATGAGCGCGGAGGCGGCGACCGGGCTTGCACCGGTGGCGAGCGCGAATGGCGGCAGAAACACCATCGACGTGACGAGGCCCGTCGTGGCCAACACCCAGGAAGCGTAGAGCAACGCAAACGGGCGCGACCACATGACGGCCCGCAGGCTCGTTGTCTGACCGACCCGGACAAGCGGCGACGGGCGGGCAAACCTGGCGCAGAGCAGGAGCAGCACGAACGAACCAGCGCCAAATAGTGCATAAGTTGTTCGCCAACCATGCGACTGGATCAGCACCGCGGCCACCGGTGGCATCAGCAACGTCCCGCATCCGGTGCCGGCTGCAGCCACGCCCAACGCCGTTGTGCGATGGCGAGTGAACCATCCGCCAACAAGCGCAAGGGTTGGGACATAAGCGCAGGAAGCCCCAATGCCGACGCCGGCGCCATAGGCCAGATAGCCGATCCATATCCGCGGCGCTGCCGCCGTAAGTGTCAGCCCAGCTCCTATGATGACTGCGCCCGCCGCGACGATGGGCTGCGGACCGAAGCGATCACTCAGCCGGCCGGTGATCGAGCCAAAGAAGTAGAAGAGCATGCCGGTGATCGCGAAAAAGACAGAAGTCGCGGTGCGGCTGGCGTGAAACTCCGCCGCCATCGGGGTGAAAAATACACCGAAGCTGTACATCACGCCGAAGACGACAAATCCGGCAATGAAGGCGGACAGGACGACAAGCCAGCCCGAGCCAGAATCTGGTGCATGTGCAACGGTGTGATGTCGGGTCGGCATTAGGTATATTCCGCATTGACAGGATAGACGACACACAGGCCTGGAGGATACTCCGTCTGTTGTGGCGGTCGAAGTGCGTGGGGTTGTATGGACGCTTCTTGCTCGATGGGGGGAGTATGACGCTGCCGGCTTATACCAGCCCCTGTCCCTGCCCAGAGAACCGGTTGATACGGATCTCCTTGATCCGCGAGAATCGAGGCGAACCCGCGTCTGCTCCACTCGAAGCAGGAGGCTCCTGGGCTCCTGAGGGAGGTGTGAGCTGATCGACCAGCCGGCTGCCACGAGACGCATCGTCGCTTCCTGCCGAGCTTATCAAGCTGTCGCTCAAGTTAGAAGCAGTGCATCGCATCCGAGGGCACCGGCCTGGCTTGCTGCGCTAGATGGAGGGCGAGCTGGAGCAGCATATGACCAGGAAGAAACGACGCCGTTACCGGTCATGCATCAGCGTTCCAATTGTGCGCGGAATGTCGCAATTAGTTTGCACCGGCGCAAATCAAAGGCAGCGATGCACAGCAGGCATCGATCTCGTCACCGTCGATCGAATCAAGACACGCACAACGTGTCTTTCCATCACCAAAATGGGCTGCTCAAAGTCCAAGACAGGCGCGCCGCGCCTCCGGATCGTCGATGAGTTTCCTGGCGAGGCCGCATGAACGATGCGACCGGTTTCCATCACCATCGCGCGCATTTGCTGTTCGCCGCACCCGCTTTCCAAGCCGAGCGAGGAGCCGGTGACCGCGCATCTTGGAGACATCGAGGTCACTCCCGGGAATTCTCTGCTGCTAATCTCCAGGACGGTGCAGCGTTTGCGGCAGTCTCTGCTGGCCGAAATCGATAACAGAGCGTCGCAGGACGCGGCCGGACGTGTCGACGCTCAGCCGGGCCCGGCGGCTGCGGTAGAAGAAGCTCAGCCGAAATTCCCCTTGATGGGCGTCAATACCCCGCTCGCAAAGGCTGGTGATGGCGTGCGCCCGCATGAGGGTCGGTACATCCGCAGGGATGACGTCCAGGAGTTCGCCCAGCAACGCAGCATCGATCAGAATATCGCCATCGACGATTTGGACCTGCGCGAGGCGATCTTCGGCTACCATTTCCGCCTCCTGCGGGCCGGCGCCTCCGCCGGACCACGCCCAATCCACGAGGGTGGGTCGCTTGCTGGAAACGATTCCCATGAGGCTTCCGACACTGTGTCCCATTCAAGCTGCTTTTGCCGGAGGATTTGCTCCGCCGCGGGAACGGTTGGCGCATTCTTGGAACTCGGCTGCGCATTTCTGCTCATGACCCGTCCTCTTGTGCTGTTACGTTAAAAGAGTCATCCGTGATGATTGATCAAGCTGCACGATGAGATCTCCAAGCACTGGCCTCGCCTTCCATAGCGATGCGGCTGCGATGCCAAAGCAGCCGAATATTATCGTCAACTCGCGCCTTCGATGAAGAGATCTGGCGATTCTCAGCCAAGCCATCTCGTTGACCTCGCCACGAGGAACGAATTTGAGGCGCTCGCTGATGCTCTCGATCTTCGTAATCAATCAACCTGGCCGCGGCGCGCCCCTGCATAGATCTGTTAGGATATTTAGACAACTATCACGACCACGATCAGCGCAACGATAGTTAGAACAAGGCCTCCCACCAGCATCGGCAACAAAGTGCTGGCAGCATCGGAAGGCGGTCCAATGTCGCCATCACGAGCGTCCTTCTCGCGGTCTTTGTCGGGATTTAACATCAACTGCATCCTCATGAGAGAGCGAGAAAGTCCCCGGTTGACATTCAGTCTTGTCGGAACGAATTTCCAAACCGGCTACTGACCAACCGGCCTGAAGATCGATCCGGCCGACGGCCTCACAATCCATCGCCTTGCATCTTGCAAACATGGGTTTCGACTCATGGCTCACTCGTGCTAGCGTCGCTCTTAAAACATATATTGTCAATATATCTTTTGCGGCACGTGGCTCGGTCGAAGGCGCAGCGATGCGGAACTGGCATCCGTTGGGCGCAAAAACTTGCAAAAGATACAGAGTCAGTTCATCTTTAGGCCGGATCGTTACAGCCGGTTGCGTCAACCAGCAGCCGAGGGGTCAGCGATGCGACTGACGAATTTTTCAGACTACGCGCTACGCGTCCTGATGTACGCAGCAACTCAGGGTGATCGCTTGATTACCATTGAAGAGACAGCGGATGTCTATGGCATTTCGCGAGCTCATCTGATGAAGGTCGCAAATCAATTGACCCGCGCCGGCTATTTGAAAGCTGTGCGTGGCCGGTCAGGGGGGCTCACGCTCGCCAAGCGCCCGAACAGGATCAAGCTGGGCGAAGTATTGCGTGCAACCGAACCTGACTTCGCGCTGGTCGAATGTTTCATGCCCGACAATCAGTGCATCATTACGCCGCGGTGCCGACTGCGCGGGGCTCTGAAAGAGGCGCTGGCGGCGTTCACGGGAACGCTCGATCGCTATACCCTGGCCGATCTCGTCCTTACTCCCGAAGCCTTTGGCGTCAAGCCAGCGGCATAACGTTTTCGCCACAAGGACGGCAGCCGCACGATGCGGATGCACGCATACGAAGCGAAAGGTGATGCTGGCGTAAGATGACGGCATCATCTGACACGCCTTCAACTTGGCCGCACAACGAAGTCATCTGCGCAATTGGTTCCGCGGATCGCGATCATCCCGAAAAGCTTTAGGGTCGATGAAATGCCTTCGGCGCCAACGGCCGTGCGTCTGCTCGTGGAAATTTTAGCTGCACTGAATGAGTTTGCTTCTTGTAAGCGGGACCTCACGATCCAAATCCGCTGTGCTACCAACTTGAGGCAAGACACGGCTCGCCTACCGCGCCTCTGGCTACGCCGACGAAGATGCCGGCAGAGTAGGCATGACCGCGGCGATAAATTTGCACGCGACGACCGATCAAGAGGTTGACCCAAGCCAAGCTTGTGGAATAACATGTATATAATATGCATATTACGAAGCATTGATGCGGCACAAGGGAGTTTTCCATCCCGGCCGCTCTGTAAGAAGTGGCGCCTGATTTCGTAGGCGGTGCGTGAATCGCCTACCTGCTGCAAACGCTAGGGGGAGGTTATGATTCAAGAAGTCGTCTGGGGCGTCTCGATCGTGCTCATGGGGGCGCTCGCCGCTGTGTTTGCGTGGGTCGCGATAGGCGCCAATGTCGCGCTCGCTGATTACGGGCCCGTCATCGCGTCGGCATACCGACTGCGCACGTGGCTGTTCGGCTTCGCCGTCATCGTTCTGATCGGTGCCAATTATGACACCCTTGGCAAACTTCCCTACGTATCGAGTCTTTCTGCGCCATCGTCCGCCACAGCGACGCGGCCCGTCGAGGCCGTCGCCGAGCAGTGGTCGTGGAGCATCAAACCAGACGCGTTTCGGGCCGGAGAGACGGTGGAATTTCATGTCACCAGCAACGACGTGAACCACGGTTTTGCGCTCTACGATCCCGACATGCGCATCGTTGCTCAGACGCAGGCGATGCCCGGATACATCAACGTGCTGCGCTACACCTTTAATGAACCCGGCGTTTATCGGGTGTTGTGCCTCGAATATTGCGGCGTCGCGCATCACGAGATGACGGCGGAAATCAAAGTCGCGGCGCATTGAGCGACGCAGCCGGGAGGATGCCATGACCGTCCAAGCCGTACAAAGCCGGAGCGGGATCAGCCCGCGCGCCGCTGTTCTCGCATACATCGTCGTGTCCGGGCTTGTTCTGTTGCTGATGATGCTGCTCGGACTGACGATGCGCCTGGCGCAAGCGCAATGGATCAATATCCAGCCCGATTTCTTCTACGTGATCATGACCATGCATGGTGCCGGCATGGTCGGCATCGCCGGCCTGAGCGGTGCTGCTGTCATGTGGTACTTCGTGCGTCGCCACGTGCCGGTGTCGACAGCGGTGTTCGTCGCCAATCTGGTGTTCTTCCTGATCGGCGCCGTACTCATTCTCGGTTCCGGCTTCATCGGCGGATTCGCCGCCGCCTGGACGTTCCTGTTCCCGCTGCCCGCACATTCCGGCGAGCTTTGGTCGGTCAATGCGGCCGCTTGCTACATGGTGGGCTTGCTGTTTATCGGCGTGGGCTTTCTGCTGCTGCATCTCGACATCGCCCGCGGCATTCTTTCGATCTATGGCGGGCTGGGCGCGGCGCTCGGCGTCAAACAGGCCTTTGGTCTGGCGCCGGAAGATGACGGCCCCCCGCCTGCCGTTACCGCTTCGACGATGGTCCTGATCGTCAACATCCTCGGCATCCTGCTCGGCGCCGCGGTGCTCGTCGTCTCGCTGGTCAATTTGTACGTGCCAAGCTTCACCTTCAACGCGTTGGCGGCGAAGAACATGACCTATTTCTTCGGGC
>JANWHF010000318.1 GCA_025450555.1 Tepidisphaeraceae bacterium
GACGATTATGACGTGGTCGTGCTCAATGATGTCGCGCAGCTTCCGCCGGACGTCGAGGGGAAACTGCTCGATTATGCCGATGGCGGGCACGGCGTATGGGTCATCCTGGGGCCACGGAGTCAGGAGAGCTTTATTACCCAGGCCCTGGGCCCGGGGCGCGCTCGCCTGACACGCCTGTCGCTCAAAGGCCCTTCGCCGATCAACGCATCGACGCCGCCCGCGCTGATCATCCGATCGGCTGCCAATCCGATGATCGCAATGATTGCCGCATCGGAGCGCAATGCGTTAGTCGGCGCGGTGGTCAAACAATGGTGGCCGGTGGTGCCCAATGATGGGGACGATCAGACCGTGCTCGCGACGGCCGATGGCCAGCCGCTGGTCTTCGAGCATCCGGTGGGCGGCAATGGCGGGCGCGTGATCGTCTGGGCGACCAGCGCCGATGCGGCCTGGAACAATTGGCCGGCAATGCCCAATTTCGTGCCGCTTGTGAACGAAACCATCTATCACGCCTGCGCGCCGCAGACGAGCCTGCAGGCACAGGGCAGCGTGCCCGCGGGCGGCGCGATATCCTGGAGCGGGCCAGCCAATCCGGCGGTGCAGTCGGTCTCGATCACCCTCCCCGACGGCTCGATCGAACGCGATCGCGCGGCGACCTATCGCAACGGTCATTGGGAATTTCAATATCCCAATACGTTTCTGCCGGGGCTTTATCAGATGCGCTTTGCGCCGACCGGCGTTCCGCAGCCGGCGTATTTTGGCGTAGGCATCGATCGGCGCGAGCTCGATCCGGCGACTCTCACTGCCAAAGACCACCAATGGCTGCACGACAACAAATTTGCCGATGAGGTTTCGCTTGCTCAGCTTCCGTCGCTGATCGCGCAAAATGACCGCGGAGAAGAGCTTTGGAAGTGGCTGGCGGTTTTTGTGCTGGGGAGCCTGATGCTGGAAACGGTGCTGACCTGGCGAATGGTGTCGTTGCAGAAGAGCGTGAACGTCATGGCCAGTCATTCGGCTCATCCGAGTGAGAGACGACCGGTGATCTGAAATTGGAGCGATCGACGCGCGTGTTTGCAGTTTTCCCACAACTTGCCCTGATCGATCAGCAGCCGATCGTGAATAAGTTTTTCACGATCGATCCTGTGCTGAGCGCCTGGCTGCTCATTCCCGGGCTGCTGCTGGTGGGCGTGCTGACATTCTATCTCTATCGCGCGCAACGGCAGATCGCCTCGCCGAGCCTCGTTTCGGTGCTGACCGCAATCCGATTGGCGCTGATCGTGTTGATGTTCGCTTTGCTTCTGCGCCCGTTGTGGGTCTGGCGGCATAGCCAGAAATTACCCGGCACGCTCTGGCTCGTCGTCGATCAAAGTCTTTCGATGGGGCAGGTCGATCGGCAATCGACGCCCATCGAACGGTTACGCTGGGCTGACGCGATGGGAAAAATACCTGCCGCGCTACATCGTCCCACGCTCGATCGAACCGCCGCAAAGCTCACGGCTCTTCATGACATGCTCCTCGATTTCAAACGGCAGACCGAAAACGCCTCGGCCTCCCTGGAATCGCACGACGAGCAGGCGACCTTTGTTCAATCGCTCCAGCAATGGCAGGCGGAATTGAATGACGTCATTCGATCTCTTTCACCACCCGCGGCCTTCGCGTCGGATCAGACCCAGGCTATCGCCAAGACCCTGGAAGAAGTGCAGCACGCCGGCCAGCGTGGAATCGAGCTGGCTGCCGCGCGGACGAGCCCTGCCCAGGCGGCACGGGATCTGGATTGGTCCCACATGGCGACGCTGCTCGAGACTGCCGCCGCGCGACTACGGCCGCTCGCTGACTCGGCGGATCAGAAATTCCTCGACGCACATGCCAACGACCCGCAGGTGAAAAACGCACTGGAGCAAGTCGGCGGCATGAGTCGCGCGCAACTGGCTTATGCCATGCTCCAGCGCGAGGGCGCGCCGGCGTCATTGAGCCAGGCATTCGAGCAGCACGAAACCCGGCTGCTTTCCTTTGGCAGCGCACCGCGAGCCGTATCAAGCGAAAAACAAGCTGATTTTGCGGCAAATCTGAAGAAGGCAATGGCACCCACCGATTCTGCGACTGACATCGGCTCGGCCCTGCAATTTGCCAACGACCAGATCGCCGATGGCGAGCCTGCGAGCGTAGTGCTCATCAGCGACGGCCGCTCCAATTCCGGCCTCGACCCCGCCGAAGCCGCTCGCCGGCTTAGCGCGCGAGGCGTTTCGGTTCATACGCTGGGTCTCGGCTCCAGCGCTCTCGCTCCCGACGCGGCCGTCGAATCGATTGACGCCCCGGACTGGATTTACAAGGACGACACGCTTTCGGTTACAGCCCTCGTTCGTCTCGACGCGCTCAAGGGGCAGCCGGTGCTGGTGCAGTTTTATCGCGGTAACGCGCTCGTTGATTCGCAGAGCATTTCCGCCGGCTCGGACCAGGCGGTGCAGATTCTGAATTTCAAAGACAAGCCGCCCGCGCCGGGCGTGTTCGATTATCGAGTGACGATTTTGCCGGTGCCGGGCGAGGCGGTGTCGGATAACAATTCACAATCGTTTAGGCTTTCGGTGAAGAAGGACAAATTCCAGGCGCTGATCGTCGAGGATCAGCCGCGTTGGGAATACCGGTATCTGGCCAATTATCTTTCTCGCGATAACCGCGTGCATCTGCAAACGGTGCTGCTCGAACCGGCGCGGGTGGACAAGATCGAGCCGCCGGCGCCGGTGAAGGCATCTCCACTCAATGAAATGGAAGCCGCACAGATCCTGCCCGCGACGGCAGCCGAGTGGTCGGCGTTTGACCTGATCGTGATCGGGGATGTTCCACCCGAATATTTGAGCAGCGCGGCTCAGGAACAGATTGCCGAGGCGGTGAAAAACCGCGGGGCAACATTGGTGGTGATCGCAGGGCCGCTGAATATGCCGGGGCGATATACGACTTCTCCGCTGGCGCAATTGCTTCCCGTGCGGCTCTCGAGCGACTGGAGCGCGGCGACATTGTCCGACCATCTCAATCGAGGATTTCGGCCGATGCTGGCGCCTGAAGGCGCAGCGTCGGTTCTGGGACAGCTTGGCCTCGATGAATCCACCAACGCCCAGCTTTGGGCGGCGCTGCCCGACTGGTATTGGCACAGCCAGCAGACGCAGGCCAAGGCGTCGGTCAACGTATTGTGGGAAATTCCCGGACAGTCGGCGGGCGATGGCTCGCTGAGCGGTGCTCGGGAGCGCGCGCTGCTCTCGACGATGCCACTCGGTCTTGGGCGGGTGATGTACCTTGCGAGCGATTCGACCTGGCGGCTGCGTCAGGTCGGCGGAAAAAATCTGCACGAGCGATTCTGGGGGCAAGTGGTTTCCTGGGCGGCGGGCAGCGACATGCCGGCCGGCGGAAAGTTTGTGAGATTTGGCGTCAATCCTTCGCACGTCCTTGCCGGGCAGGCAGCGCACGTGACGGCTCGGATTCTCGGACATGATTATTCGCCGCTGACCGGGCGGAAGATCAAAGTGGTCGCGCGATCGACTGATGCGGCGCACAATACAGTCGAAGCGGAGTTGGAAGATTCTCCCCAGACTCCCGGGCTTTATCATGCGACGCTCCCGGACATGCCGGCCGGCACGTTCGATGTTTCATTGTCCGGCGACAGCATGGAAGATCTACTAAATGGCGATCCATCCGCCACGCAGAAGACGCTTCGGCTGGATGTGCAGTCGCAAGCGAACGTCGAACATCAAAACATCAATCCCGATCGCGCAGCCCTTGCGCGCCTCGCCCACGAAGGCGGCGGCATAGCGTTGGACATGCAGTACGGCGATGAGCTTGCCAGCCACTTGCCCAATCGGCATCGCGAGCTGACGAGCGTGCAGCAATTTGGCATGTTTGCCGACCCCGAAGGACGGTACACTCGCATGGCACATTGGAGCTTTCTGGCGTTGTTTGTCACACTGATTTCCGCCGAGTGGCTGTTGCGAAAATCGGGCGGATTGGTGTGAGGTGTGGAGGTATGAAATCTCAGATTTGAAATTTCAAATTTGAGATTCTTCAGATATTTCAGATTTCAAATTTGAGATCTGAAGTTTTTGCGATTGAGCATCCGGCCATGACCACATTGACTCAACCTCTCGGCTCGCCGCCGCCTCCGCGGATCATCGCCCCATTGCGCGAAATCATCATGCGGCAATGGGCGGTGGCGGCATCGCGCGGGTTGCTGCAATTGCTGGTCGGTGGATTGACGCTGCTTTTGCTGGTCTCTCTGCTGCTTGGATCCTTCAGCCTGCCGGTTGTGCTGCGCGTGATGATTGCCGCTCTCGCCTGGGCTGCGCTGCTATGGATCATCGCCAAAACCCTCCGTCCCGTCCTGCGCCGCTGGAGCCTGAGCCGGGCGGCACAGCAGGTGGAGCGGCTGGTCCCGCAGCTCAACGAGCGGCTCAGCAGCGCCATCGAACTGACCACGCAGGAATCGAATTCCAATTTTCGAGGCTCCGCTGAGCTGCTCGATCATTTAGTCCGACAAGCAGAAGAGGACGCCGCCGCGATTAATCCATCGGCTGTGGTTCCCCTCGATTCGCTCTTGCGCTGGGGGCTGTTTTGCCTGCCGGTGATTACCGCCTGGCTGGTGCTATCCATCAATGGCCACACTTCGCAATCCATTTTGCGCGGCCTGTACAGCACCTTCCTTCCCTGGCGATCGCATCTGCCAGCCGTGCTGGAAAAGCTCCAGGTGCAGCCGGGCGACGTGACGTTGGCGCAGGGCGATCCGCTGGAAATCGACGCACGTGTCTCCAGCACCGGCATCCCATCCACCTCTGCAACGCTCGTTCGTCGCTTCGCCACCGGCCAAACGATCGGTCAGCCAATGGACTCCTTGGGCTCCCATGATTTCCGAGTGACACTGGACGATCTCCAGCAAGGCTTCGATTACTGCGTCAAGACCGACGCCGGCAGCTCCGATTGGTTCACCGCCATCGTGCATCCGCGCCCCGCCATCAGCCGGCTCGATGTGCATTATGATTTTCCGCCCTACTCCGGCCTTGGCAGCCGGGATGATGTGGGATCGGCAGGCACCATCGACGCGCTGGTGGGAACGCGCATGACATTGCTCATCCACACCGCCGACGCGATCGTGCTGCAGCAAAGCCATCTGCTGATGGATGAGAACACGCCGCGCCAGCAGTCGATCACATTAAGCCAGGTCGGCCCCGCCGATTACCAAGCCAGCTTCATCGTCGATCACAGCGGCAATTACCGCATCGCCATCAGCAACGAATATGGCCTTGGGCCTAAAGACGATCAATTGCGCGCGATCGTGGCTCGATTCGATCAAACGCCGTCGGTGGTGATCGAAACACCCAGTGGCCAGGTGACCGTCCGCCCCGATGACCGCGTGCCGATCGAATACCTGGCCACCGACGATTTTGGCGTGCAGAGTCTCGAAGGCATCGTGCAAGTGAACGATCTGGAGCCGAGGACGATCGCGTTGAAGATCCGCCCCGATGATCGGCGAAGCTTCAACGGGACATGGACGATCGATGTCC
The DNA here is from genome assembly GCA_025450555.1 of Tepidisphaeraceae bacterium. GTDB lineage: Bacteria > Planctomycetota > Phycisphaerae > Tepidisphaerales > Tepidisphaeraceae > JANWHF01. Next base: position 5,541 of record JANWHF010000318.1, read on the forward strand.
CCTCCATCCTTGCCGCGGCTCATGTAACCGAAGGCTCGCGCATCAGCTATCAGCTCAAGGTGACCGACAATCGCGATCCCGATCCGCAGACTGCTCTGTCGGCTCGACAGACGCTCATCATCGATCACAACCAATGGCAAAGCTACGCCGATCAGCTCAATAACAAGCGCAAGCAGACGCTGGAAGAAGCGATCCGGCGGGCCATCACCCGGCTGCAGGACGCCGAGAATCGTAACAACCGCTTTTTATGGTTTGACGAAAATCATTTCCTCAGCCCTCAGGAGCAGCAGGACGCCCACGATCTGCGCAATCTGCTGGCCACGACCAGCAAAGACCTCATTGCCGCAATGCGGGAATTTGAGGAGACGCCTTTCGCTTCGGTGGCCCACCAGGCGACGACGATCGCCCAGACCAGCATCGCGCGGTCGGCCGACGATGTGGCTCGCGCCGAGTTCGCCGCCGCCGATCCTCCGCAACGAAAGTACAGCGCGACGCAGGCGCATCAGGAAATTGTCGATTCGCGAAAAGCGTTGGAAAAACTGATCGAATCGGCCCAGAAAGCGCAGCAGAAATTCGAAGCGGCCGAGGCACTCGATCAGGCGGCGCGCAAGCAGGATCAGGCGGCGCGGGAAATGGCCCTCCATCCCGAGCAGATGGACCAGGCCCGCCAGACGCAGCAGGAGGCCATCAACAAGCTCAATGAAGCGATGCAGAAAAATCCTGCGTTGCAGGATCCGCGAGCACGCGAATTGGCCGATGCCCTGGCCGACATCACCAAGCGCATCGAGCAGGATCAGGCGCAGCAGACGAAGCTGCAGAACGCGACGTCGAGGATCGCGGATGCAGATCAGGCTAAAGACGCGGCCAAGGCCATCGCACAGGAACAGAAGGAACTGAATCAGAAAATCGCTGATTTTTCACGCGATCAGAAAGATTCCTTGACGCAGGCGAATGCGGACGTTCCTCACGATGATCAGCAGAAGCAGATCGTCGATAACCTTGAAAAAGGCGATCTGCAACCGGCCGGGCAGGCAATGAACAATTCCGCCAATCAGCTTCGCGAGGCGGCACGCAAATTTGCTGAGCAGGCCCGCAATGCGAATCCGAATCTGTCCGAGAAACAGCGGCAGCAGAGGGAGCAGGACGACAAGAACACCGCAGAATCGCACGCTGCTGCCGATCAGGCAAAGCAGTCGGCTGAGAACCTGGAGCGCGAAGCGGGCCAGCCGCAACCGCCGCCCGCCGACAGCGGCGGCATTCAGTCGGCACACCAGGCGGC
>JANWHF010000319.1 GCA_025450555.1 Tepidisphaeraceae bacterium
GCTACGGCAACCCGTCACCACTCTGCCAACTGTCCCGATCCACCGTCCCAACCCCGCTCATGGTCAAAACCCGCTTCCCTAACCGCCTCCCATCAATCCGCAACAGGCGGGCCGAACGGCAGTGTCAATATGATGCATTATGATGCATGCAACATGCGACAAAATGCCAAAAACAATGCATTTCGTTGCATTTTGTTGCATCGCGTTGCACGGGTGCGTGTGGCCCTTCGTTCCATTTTTCTGGAAATCTCTTACACTTCGCCTTTTTGCGGAGCGGATATGCGGCATGTGATATCGGCACTGGTGACCAATGAGCCGGGCGTCCTGGCGAACGTGGCGGGGATGTTCGCGGCCCGGGGATTTAATATCGATTCGCTGGTCGTGGGGCGAACGGAGGATCCGGAGCTGTCGCGGATGACCATCGTCGTCAGCGGCGATGCCAACACGCTCGACCAGGTGCGCAAGCAGTTGGCCAAACTGGTGCCGGTGGTCAATGTCTGCGATTTCAAATCGACGGCCTATATCGAGCGCGATCTGGCCCTGGTTGCGGTCAGCGCGGGGCCGGAGAAGCGCGGGGAAGTGATCGAAATCGTGAATCTCTTTCGCGGCAAGGTCGTGGACGTTTCCGAACAGAGCATGATCGTGGAGATTGCCGGGACCGAAACCAAAATCGAAGCGTTTATCGAGCTGGTGAAGCCATATGGGATTACGTCGCTGGCGCGCACCGGCGTGATCGCGATGGCGCGAGGCATGCAGATGGGCAAAGGGGATGAGGGTGATGGCGCGCCGGTCAAGCGGAAGCGCAGCCTGGATGCGCCGGCGGCTGTCGCGCTTCCGCCGAGCTAGCGGATCATTCAAATGGGCATGGGACCGATGACTCGATTCATGGGAATCCATATTTTTCTCCTGATGATCGCCGCTTCATTGGCGGTGGCTCAGGAGCCGGCACAGCGCGCCTGCCGATCGGTGCATCTGTGGTATTCGGCGCCGTCTGGAACGGCCTTCTTCAATCAGGTAACAGTCGAGAAATCGGCGGCGGGCAGCTACTACATGGCCTGCGGATTCAATCACGGCTATTTCGGGATCCAGGAGCTGGGGAACGGGAAAAAGATCGTCCTCTTTTCTGTGTGGGATCCTGGTCGGCAGAATGATCCCAAGGCGGTTGCTGCCGATCGACAGGTGAAAGTCATCGCTCAAGGCGAAGGCGTGCGCATCAAGCGCTTCGGCGGCGAAGGCACCGGCGCGCAATGCCAATACGATTACGATTGGAAGATCGGACAGACCTGCCAATTCCTGATCGAAGCGAAGAAGAATGGTGACCGGACTGCATACGCTGCCTACTTTAGACCCGCGGATCAAAAAGAATGGAAGCACCTGGCGACGTTTGAAACCCTCAGTGGCAAGAATCTCGGCGGCTACTATTCATTCGTCGAAGACTTCCGGCGCAATCGCGTTTCAGCCACCCAAGTTCATTGCGCGCGATTCGGCGGCGGATGGGTTCGGGGAGAAGATGGCCTATGGGTTGGCCTGACGCAAGCTCGCTTCACCGGCGATTCAAATCCTGCAACGAACATCGACGCCGGCGCAGAAGGCGCGGGGTTTTTCCTTTCCACCGGCGGCGAAACCCATAATGATCACGCCAGGCTCAGGCAGATGATTACCTGCGAAGCGAGCACGCTCCCCGATTTTCCAAGATAATGGACCTGCACATATCCGGCGGATCGCAAGGCATTTAAGGAGCTCCATCTCTCATCGCGCCAGACTCACCATTAATCATGGCTTCCTGTTTGCACTATCCAGCATTGGATGGGAGTCAAACGAATCGGAGGCACGATGAACTCGATGGCTCGAAGAATCATGGTCGGACTCGTGGGCGTTTCGCTGATCGGCTTATGGGGATGCGACCTGGATGTTGAGCCGGGCTATGGCTACGGCTATTACGATAGCGGAACCTACGTCGAGCCCGGCCCCTATTACTACGAGGGCTATTACGACGGCCCCTATTACTACTGGCACGATCACGACGGCCACTGGTTCCATGAAGGTCGCGAGTTTCATGAAGGGCGTGAACGAGACTTCCACGGCGGCCATTTCGATCGCGGTGGCCACTTTGGATCTCGCGGCGGAGGACGCAGTGGAGGCGGTGGACATAGCGGCGGCGGGCATGGAGAGCATCGATAAGCCAACCGCGCCTGGTTGAAGTGTTCCAAATGCAAGATGCCCGGCTCGCGCAATTGGAGCCGGGCATTCTTTGTTAGCAGGAATCAGCACAAAAACGTGCCAACTCGGATTGCGATATTATCGGAGCTGAAGTACGCCTGCGGCCAGAGCACCGGCGGCGGCGAAGAACACGCCCATCTCGGCGGCTAGGGAAACGAGCGACATCATGGCGGTGCGATTCATGCGGCCTCCGGTAAGCAACAACTGCATTTCCGTGACCGGCCGCTCCGCGGCATACTTTCCCAGCCCTCCTGGGGGCGGTGCACGCCTTTCCCATCGGTCAGCCCAGAGCCTCTTCTTGCGTAAATTCAGGCAGGTTTGGTCGAGTCCGGGAATTTCACAAGCCGGGAATCTGATATGGCGCGGTCGGTCGGGGAAATCCGGTCAATCCGCGCAGTTATCGGACGAGAATCCACGTAAGCACAGCCGCCCTCGGCGGTGTTCAACCGAAGCTTGAGGGCTCTTCGTGGCAAAACACAGCCGAGGGCGGCTGTGCTACATAAAATGCGGCGGCTCGCCACAGTGGAGCGCTACACCTGCCTCGCATGACGCGCAAAGTCAAGGCATAGCTCGTTTGCACCGCCTTCCCTACAATCCCTCACCCTATGAGCGAAACCGCAAACTCTTCAGTCAATTACGATCTGATCGTTATCGGCGCAGGCCCAGGCGGATACGTCGCCGCCATTCGCGCCGCGCAGCTTGGCATGCGCGTCGCATGCGTCGATCGGCAATATTTCGGTGGAACCTGCCTGAACGTCGGCTGCATCCCCAGCAAGGCGCTGCTCGAATCCAGCTATCACTACTGGGAGGCCCGCAACAAGCTGAGCCATCATGGCATCAACATCGGCCAGATTTCACTCGACTTGAAGATGATGCTCGCGCGGAAGGATCAAGTCGTCCGCCAGCTCACCGGCGGCGTGGGCTTCCTTTTCAAAAAGAACAAGGTCGATGGGATCATCGGGTCGGGGAAGATTCTTTCGCCGACGTCGGTGGAAGTGAAGTCCGGCACTGAGACGCGCACGCTCGATACCCGGCGCATTCTCATCGCGACCGGCAGCGCGCCGGTGGAGCTTCCAGGGTTGGCTTACGCCGGAAAGAACATTGTCGGCTCGACCGAGGCGCTCGCGTTTGATCCGGTGCCGCAAAAGTTGCTGGTGGTTGGCGCGGGTTATATCGGCCTGGAACTTGGCTCGGTTTGGAATCGCTTGGGATCCAAAGTGCATTTCCTGGAGTTCACGCAGAGCGTGCTGCCGCTGATGGATGCGGAACTGAGCGCGTCTCTTCAGAAATTGATGGAAAAGCAAGGCGTCTCCTTCCAATTCGGCACCGCCGCCCAGAAGGCTGAAGTCAAAGACGGCAAAGTCCATGTGACCTGGAAGAGCGGCGACAAGACTGGCGTCGAAGTGGCCGACAAGGTGCTCGTGGCAACGGGACGACGGCCGGTGACAGATGGATTGGGCTTGAAAGAAGTTGGCGTGCAGCTTGATCCGAAAGGGTTTGTCAAAATCGACGAGCATTTCAAGACCAACATCCCCGGCATCTGGGCCATCGGCGATATCGTCGGCGGACTAATGCTCGCGCACAAGGCTGAAGAAGAAGGCATCGCCGCCGTCGAACTGATGGCCGGCCAGGCGGGCCATGTCAGCTATTCAACCGTGCCCGGCGTCGTCTACACGCATCCGGAACTGGCCCAAGTCGGAATGACGGAAGCCGATGCGAAGCGTCAGGGGCGAGAGGTAAAGGTTGGCAAATTCCCGATGCTCGCCAATGGGCGGGCTAAGTCGATGGACGACATCGACGGCATGGTCAAGGTGGTCGGCGACGCAAAAACCGACAGGCTATTGGGCGTGCAGATCCTGGCGGCCCATGCCTCGGACATGATTGCCGAGTGCGTGGCGGCCATGGAGATGGGCGCAAGCACCGAAGATCTGGCGCGCATGAACCATGCCCATCCGACCCTCCCCGAGGCGGTTAAAGAAGCCGCCATGGCGGTGGAAAAACGGCAGATCCATATCTAACCCGACAAGGTAATGAGTCCACTTCGAGCGCCCGGCAAGATATTGTCGGCACCGCTTTTGCATTGATCTCCTTTGTATGCCAGTTGCGGCCAGCGACTGGGCAGGCGTGCGTTAACTGGGCTGATGCGGACGAATTGCCCCTTTCAAGTCCGCCAGTCGGACGCGGCCAATGGACCAGCGGCAGCGTCAATTGAAGCAATTGGAGCTTGCGCAAAAAAGGAGACTCGCAATGGGTAGCCACAAAACACAGGACACTTTATTCCTTCTGGGCGGAGCCCTGCTCGGCGCTGCCGCGATGTACATGCTTGACCCGCAGTCGGGCGAAGCCCGCCGACGCAGAGCCGCCAAGGCCGCGAACCAGGCTTGGGACACGGCGGGTGAAACGGTCAATCAAGGTTGGGGCCAGTTGCGCGATGCCGCCTCCGACGTCAGCGATAGCATCAGCGACCGGATCAGCAACTATCGCAGCCGTGCCTCCAGCGCGATGGATGATGCGAGCGATTATGGTTCGGCTGCCGCGAAGCGAGCACGCCGTCTTGCATCCAGTCTCGGCGGGCGCGCTTCGGATCTGATGGATCGGGCGAGCGATTATTCAGCCCGTTATGGCGACACTGCTTCATCCTGGGGCGACACCGCGCGTCGCTTGATTGCCAAAGCGTATGGCGGCGCACAGGACGTCGCCGACAGCGCATCGGATTACGCGGACAGCTCTACGCTGCGCGACCGCGGAAGCCATCTGATCGATCGCGCTCGTGACTGGGGCAGCCATGCCGCGGATGCTGCGATGAGCTACCTCCCCTACCTTTCGAAGCGCGCCCGAAGCACCGCCCGCAGTGCGCAGAAACTCGCGAAGAAATCGGTGCATCGTATTCAACACATCGGCGAGCATGAAGGCTTTGGCGCGACCTCCGTGGTCGGGACCGCCCTCACTTGCTGCGTCATCGGCGCAACCACGATGTATTTCTTCGATCCTGAGCGCGGAGCCCAGCGCCGAGCTGAGTGTGAAGAAGGCGTTTCTAATTTTGTGCGCCACACCGGCAAGGCCATGCTCGCAACCGGCCAAGGAATGAGGCAATGGTTTGGCGGCATGAGCTCGCGCGCCAGGCAGGCAATGTCTAATGCATCCGCAACCGCCGAGGACTTGACGAATCGCGTGCGGTCAGAGATTGCTCATCTGCTTACGCATTCGCGGCTGGTCAACGTTGTCGCCGAATGCGACGGCTGCGTCACGCTTGCGGGGCCGGTCGAGCGCAGCCAGGTCGATCGGCTGCTGGCGGGCGTCGCGAAAGTGCCCGGCGTCTGCCAGATCATCAATCGCCTTGATATTCGAGAGCAAATGGACTCCAGCGACTCGACGCATTTCAGTCAGTCGCCGGCTCAGACATCGCAGTGGTAATTGCGATCAGGACCAAGTGGAGAGATCGCCGGGAAACCTTGAGTCTTCCGGCGATCTTTCTTTTACAGGATTTGTGATTCAGGCAGCGAGATCGCGCGGGGCCCGGACCTGAAGCTCGTTGGCGATGAACTCGGCGCCAACGTCATAGGTGCCGCTCGCGTGAGGCTGGCACGTGACCACCTTGACGCGGCTCTGCCAGCGCATTGGGCCGACTTCGAGCTTGAGCAGGTAGCGCTCCCCCACCACCAGCGGCCGGCGGGTATGAAGGCCGACGCCTTTCAGCGAGATGTTGCTGAGATAACCGGCAGCCATCGGGCCGATGCCGGCAAAATTGGTTTCAGGGCGAATGGTCGCGCGCGCGACCAGAGTCTGTCGCACAGACCTGCGGCGTTCGATTCCAGGCGCGGATTGCACTGCGATTCTGGGAGTGGGCGCCAGCTCAACGGCGGCTAGATTTGCTGCATCTGCGGCACAAGCAATGGATGCCTCATCCGAGGCTTCATGCTCATCGTCATTGGCCGCATCGCCTGCGGCCTGCTGAACAGGCAGCACGGGCTCCTGCCATGACTGGCGATCGAACCGCCGATTGAACGGAAACTCGTCGGGGAAGACGCTGCTCATATCCCCCCTCATCGGGCGGAATATGGAGCGACTGTAACGCCTGTTGCAGCTCTGAGATCGGGCGTCGCAACGTCCGATTACTTACCGGCCTTCAGGATCGCGTTGAAAACCGTGTCGGCCTGGTTGCGCACTGGATTCGATCCAAAGAGGATGCCGTTCGGCGATCGGTTGTTCGCATCGTCCAGCAGGTCGAGCACGGTCTGCGTCGAGTTGTTGGCAACCCCAAAGGCGCTGCCGCTCTGGCCGACGTTCACGGTCGCGCCGCCCAGTCCGCCAGCGCTGGTCTGGAAGCCATAAGCGGCCGCGGTCGCGCCGCCGAGGGTCGTGGAGGTGGCATAGACGTCCAGCGCCACGTTCAGCATGTCCACCCAGGCGTTGGGCGCGAAGAACGAAGCGAGTTCCACATCGATGGCCACGGCCAGGTTGGATGCACCGGTAAAGTTAAAATATTGCGAGTGCGCCCCGAACAGGTTCGGGAAGCTGCCGGCCAGCCAGTTGCCCAGGCTCGTCGAGAAGATCGAGCCGTTGAAGCTGAGCAGCAAACTCAAGCCACTGGTGCGGTTCCAGAAGTTCTGCGAAAGCGTCTGGCCTGAACTGACCGCGCCGCTCGGCGGCGCGGTGACAAAGACTGAAACCGCAGCCGACGTGCTGCCCTGGTCGTTGGCGTCGCCGTTATACGTGGCGGTGATGGAGTTCGCGCCAAGTACAAGAGCCGAGGTTGTGAAACTGGCCGAACCTCCAGAGAGCGCCGCGCTGCCGAGCAGCGTGCTGCCATCGCGGAACGTGACGGTTCCAGTCGCAACCATGCCCGGCTTCGACGCGACTGTCGCGGTGAAGCTCATATTCTGCCCAAGAACTCCGGTGCTGCTCGAAGCGGTCAAGGTGGTCTTTGTCGCAACGGGTGCGGCCAGCTTGATGAGCTGCGCCAAACCTGCCGACGCGCTACCGGCGAAAGTCGCATCGCCGCTGTAGGTCGCGGTGATCGAATGCGATCCGAGCGACAAGGTTGACGTTTTAAAGGTTGCTTTGCCCGCGATGATCGTCGCGGTACCGAGCACGGTTGAGCCGTCGCTGAAAGTCACGGTACCGGTCGCGGACGAAGGAGTCACGGTTGCGGTAAAGGTGACGGCCGTTGCGAAGTTGGCGGTTGCCGACGATGAGGAAATGCCAACGCTGCTGCTGGCCTTATTGATGACTTCATCGAATGGCGCAGACGCGCTGGCGGCGTAGTTGCCGTCGCCGCCGTATTGAGCGGTGATCGTATGGCCGCCGGCTGAAAGCGTACTGGTTGAGAAGACGGCGCGACCCGTCGCATCGAGCGAGCCGGTGCCGAGAACCGTGGATCCATCAAGGAAAGTCACCGTGCCGGTCGGGCGAACGCTCTGGTTATCCGGGAAGCTCAGCGTCGCGCTGAACGTGATCGTCGAGCTACC
>JANWHF010000320.1 GCA_025450555.1 Tepidisphaeraceae bacterium
CGCCGGACCCGCGTGGGCGATACGCCAACTACAACTATGCGGGTTACTATTTTGGCTATAATCCCAGTGTTCTTGGTGAACGCGTAACCGATCTGCTGGCCGAGATTGCAGCCGCGCGAAGCCTGTCGGGAAGGCCGGTCAACATCATCGGCCTTAACCATTGCGGTGTCGTAGTGCTTCTGGCAGCAGCCCTGGCAGGTGATTCGGTCAATCGAGCGGCGATCGACTTGAATGAGTTTGATTTCGATCAGGTCAAAGACGTTACGAATGAAATGATGTTGCCGGGCGCGCTGAAATATGGAGGCATCAGCGGATTTGCGGCACTGTGCTCAGCCGATCGCACTGCCCTGTGGGGCGCGGCGAATTCCGGCGCGACCCTTCCCAAGGACATGGTGCGGCAAGGCCAAGCCGCCCCTGCAGAAATGATCCAATGGATTCTGGCCCCGATTCGCTGATCCGCGTCAAAAGTCAGCCGACGACGGATCGATACCTGAATGAAGCCAACCGCAGCGGAGTTTGAGCGACTGGCCCTGGAGCAGCTCGATATGCTCTATCGGGTGGCGCACCGATTGGCCCGCCAACCCGACCGCGCTGCCGACCTCGTCCAGGAAACCTACCTCCGCGCCTTTCGATCCCGGGAAAGTTTTGATCTGCAGTCGATGGGCATCCGCCCCTGGCTGGTGCGGATCATGCATAATCTGCACTTCAGTCGCTCGCAGCGGGATCGTCGCCATCCTGTATCGATGGATCAGGAGATTCTCGAGGCCGCCCAGGCCGCGCCGCCCTCGGCAGCCAACTTCTCCCAGGATCAGTTCCAGCACATGGATGAGCGGCTGGTCAAAGCTTTGAACCAACTGCCGGAGGAATATCAGGTTGTCATCTTGTTATGGGCCGTCGAAGAACTGTCTTACCAGGAGATTGCCGACGCCCTGGAAATCCCGATCGGGACCGTCATGAGCCGACTTTACCGGGCCCGCCAGCGCTTGAGTCAGGATTTGCGAGATTTTGCCAGCGAGGAAAGGATCGGTCGGGAATAGTTGCCGATGTAACAGGCTTTTACTTAGTAGAATTTCAAATCGTAACGTGGAAACCCAGCCGCCAGACAATTTCGAAGATGCATCGCTCAAGTCGGCAGTCCGCCGCGCCTGGGGTAATGAGCGAGCGCCGGAAAGTCTGCGCAAGAGCATCGCGTTGATGGCAACGCCCACGCCGACGACGCCACCGGCACGCGCCTGGCCCAAGTTCCTCGGCTCCTCCCCGATCAAGTCGGTGGCGGCGGCTCTGCTCCTGTCCATCGGGTTGGCATACCTCGGGTATCAGGCCTATCGCATGACCCGCCCGGCGCAGGTGCGCGTCATGGTCGAGAAGATCCCGGATTCGATGGCCCACAAGCTGGCGGAGGATCATGATCGGCTCGTCGCAGATGGCAATAAGTGGAGTCCCGATCTTCCGCGCGACAATGCCGATCGACTTGCCGCGACTCTAAAAAAGAAGCTCAACTATGTTCCCATGACTGCGTCTCCGGGCGATGGGTTTACCCTGGTCGGGGCTGCGCCGCTGGGCAAGGGAAGCGGAGCAGAACTGCTTTATCAAAAAGGAAATCAAACCGTCTCCGTATTTTCCCTGCCCGCCTCGGATGTTCCGATGTGCGACAACAATGCGATTCTGGGCGGCAATGCGCCCAATCATCCCATGGCCGGTTTTGTCCACGACCGCGGCTTTTACATGCTCGTCGGCTCCAGCGCGGATAACTCCATGTCACTGTCCGACGTGCAGGCCCTTCGCGACAAGCTTCGACCCTCCATTCCGGGCGCTTGCCCGAGCCATTAAGGCGACATCTTTGCGGCACGCGGCCAGTCGCGTAGGATGTGGCGATGCCTGTTGAGCAAGTACCGGCCCCGCGCCACAACAGCGACGGAAGCGTCAAGGAGACCGTTGAATCGATCCTTGTCGCCTTTATCCTCGCGTTTATTTTCCGCGCATTTGTTGTCGAAGCCTTTGTGATTCCGACCGGATCGATGGCCCCCACCCTTTACGGGGCCCACATGCGGTTTCGATGCCCGGATTGCGGGTATCTATTCGATGTCGGCTATTCCTCACCGACCGGTTCGGAGGATAACATTCCCGGGGCGGCCGATCAGCGGATGGATTATGAATGCCCCAACTGCGGATACATCTTCCATCAGCGCGATGCCGCTTCCGATCTGCCGATCGAGCGGCCGGTGCGGTTCGGCGATCGGATCCTGGTCCTCAAATATCTTTACCTGTTTGAGAAACCGAAGCGCGGCGACACGGTCGTTTTCAAAAGCCCTTCGGAAGTGAAGTCGGACCCGGAAGATCCGGAGTATTCTGTCAATTATATCAAGCGACTGATCGGTATTGGCCCCGAGAGCGTCGTGCTGCTGGATGGAGATGTCTACATCGGCCCGGGCAATGCGGGCGATGATCCGCGCGCCGCCTCTCAATATCACATCTGGCGAAAGCCCGAGCACGTGCAGAATGTGCTATGGCGCAACGTGTATGACAACGATTTCATTCCCCATCTGCCGCAGGCGGATCGGTCGCATCCATGGACGCAGCCGTGGGAGGCGGTGACAGCGTCGAATGGCTGGAAGCTGGGTCAGAGTCGCGTGTTCTCTTTCAATGGCGCCAGCAGCTCCGGAAGCATCGCTTTCAATGCCGAGGTCAATCCATCGTCGCATTACCTGACCGATTATCTGGTCTACGATGAAGCTGAGCATGCGATGCGGAATTGGATCTCGCATGCCCGCTACATCAGCGACCTGAAGCTCGCCTGCACTTACACCCGCCATTCCGGCACCGGCCCCTTCGAACTTGTGCTGACCAAAAACGACGATTGTTTCACGGCACGCGTCGAGAACGGAACGGTCTCGCTGATTCATTCCAAAGTCGTGGGAGGATCGAACGAGCGAGCATTCCAGGCTGTCTCGCCTAAGACGGTTGGGCAACCGGCGAAGCTTGCTGCACTTTCGCAGCCCGATCCGGTCCGCGTTGAATTGATCAATGTCGATTATCGCGTGAGCGTGCGCATCAACGGCAAGGAAGTGATCGCGACGACCGATGCCGATTATCATCCCGATGTCGCAAAGCTCTGGCAGCAGGCGATGGTGCCGGGCGGCGAAGCGAACGTGCTGCCTCATGTGCGGATCACCGCAGCCAATCAGTCCTGCGACGTTGAACATCTCGATCTGTCGCGCGACATTTATTATCTGAATGTCGATCCCGGCCAAAGCTACGTCTTCTGGGCGGGCCCCGAGAAGCCGATGCACCTTCACCAGGGCGAATATTTTGTGCTGGGCGATAATTCCTTCATCAGCGGCGATGCGCGGTACTGGGACCGCGGCGTCGTCGAGCCCCAGGAAGGAATCAAAGTCGACGCCGGCCGGGTGCCCGACCAGTTCATGCTCGGCAAGGCATTTTTCGTCTACTGGCCCGCGGGCTATCGAATGCCGGGGACGAATGTGAATGTCGTTCCTGATTTGGGGGACATGCGGTTTATCCATTAGCTAAAAGAGAGATTCACCACGGAGGCACGGAGACACGGAGGTCGGGTTGTGCTGAGAGATGGGCCGATGCGAGGGAAATTGATTTGAATTGATTTTAGTGTTTGCTCTCTGTGCTCATTGATGCGCCAAGAGCGCCAAGGAAGCCAAGGGCGCCAAGGAAAAACTTTAAAAGAGAATTTCTTGGCGCTCTTGGCTCCCTTGGCGTCCTTGGCGCAAAACTGAAAGCGCAATACGCAGCGGCTCTCGCCTCAGCACAACCACACCTCCGTGTCTCCGTGCCTCCGTGGTGAATAATTCCTTTCCTTCACGAGGCAGCCATGCGAGAAAAACTGGCGTGGGTTGGGTGTGGGGTGGTCCTGCTTTGGGCGTTGAGCGCGGGCGTTGCGCGGGCGGACGATCCGCCGATTGTCATGCGGAACGTCATCGAACGGCACTTGGCCGATGAAGGCGCGCTGGAGCGCTTTTACGACGTGCCGGATTCGGAGGCGCGCTTTACTCACGTCCGGCAATTCCAGAAGCAGGAGCTGGAGAAGCTCGGCAAGATCCCCTTCGATCGCCTCGATCAGGATGGCAAGGTCGATTGCCTGCTCTTGAAATACAAGCTCAATTTCGACTTGCAGGAGCTGGATCACGAGCAGAAGCAGGTGCAGGAAATCGGCAAGATGGTGCCGTTCGAAGGCACGATCGCCGCGCTCGAAGAATCGCGGCAGGCGATGCAGCCGATCAATCCTGAAGAGGCAGCCAAGACGCTTTCGAATATGCTCGCGCAGATCAAGGACGCGCAAAAGCAGCAGAAGAGCGCCGCTGGTTCCAAGACGGGCAACATCAGGGTGCTGGCCCGTCGGGCGGCGACTCTGACCGATCGCCTGCGTTTTGTGCTGAAGCGGTGGTATTCGTTCTACGACGATTTCAATCCGCAATTTACCTGGTGGGCGCGCGAGCCGTATCCGAAAGTGGATGCCGCGCTGGCGGATTATTCCAAGTTCCTCCGCAACGATCTGGAAGGCGCCAAGAGCGGCGACGATGAGCCGCTGGTGGGCGATCCGATTGGGCGCGAGGCGCTTCTCGATGCGCTCAAGGCGGAAATGATTCCCTACACGCCCGAAGAGCTGATCGACATCGCCAACCGCGAATTCGCCTGGTGCGAAGTGGAGATGAAGCGGGCCGCGCGCGACCTGGGCTGCGGCGACGACTGGCACAAGGCGCTGGAAAAAGTGGATGCGATACACGTGCAGCCCGGCCAGCAGCCGCAGCTTATTAAGCAGCTTGCCGAGGAGGCAATCAAGTTCGTGGAAGATCGCGATCTGGTCACCATTCCCCCACTCTGCAAAGACACCTGGCGGATGGAAATGATGCCGGTCGAATCGCAGAAGGTGACGCCTTATTTCACCGGCGGCGAGGAAGTTCGCGTTTCATTTCCGACCGACACGATGAGCACCGCCGACAAGCTCATGTCGATGCGCGGGAACAACATTCCCTTCTGCCGGGCGACGGTGCTGCATGAGCTGATTCCGGGGCATCACTTGCAGATTTTCATGGCGCAGCGGTACAAGCCGTATCGGCGGACCTTCCGGACGCCATTTTTAGTTGAGGGCTGGGCGCTGTATTGGGAGATGCGGTTCTGGGATCTGAAGTTTCCGCGCACGCCTGAGGAGCGCGTCGGGATGCTGTTCTGGCGGGCGCATCGCTGCGCGCGGATCATCTTCTCCCTCAAATTTCATCTCGGGCAGATGACGCCGGACGAAGCGGTGCAGATGCTGGTGGATCGAGTTGGACACGAGCGGCGCAACGCGACGGCCGAAGTTCGGCGATCGATTGCGGGCGATTATGGGCCGCTCTACCAGGCGGCCTACATGCTGGGAGCGCTGCAGCTTCGCGCGCTGCGAGAAGAGCTGGTGACGACCGGGAAGATGACCGATCGGCAGTTTAATGATGCGGTCTTGCGCGAAAACGCAATTCCCGTCGCGATGATCCGTGCGAGCCTGACGCACGAGCAACTGACTCCCGATTACACGCCCAACTGGCGCTTTTATGACGAGCTGACCGGTGCGCCGGCAACACAGCCGGACAAGGCGAAGGAGGAACAATGAAACTCCCAAGCGCCTGGATGGGTGACACAATCGGCAAGCGGTTTATTCCCTCTCCCGGTACTCCGGGGGAGGGTCAGGGCGGGGGCCCATTCGACAAGCTCAGGACAGGCCTTCCGTCAGTTCGCAATAAATCGTCCGCCCCCTCCCCAGCCCTCCCCCGGCGTACCGGGGGAGGGAGACAAAAGCCCCCGCCGGTTAGGTCGTGCACCCCAAGCGCCTTGCGTCATTTCCAAATTGTGTCGTGCGCGTGCATTGTCTTCTTAATTGCCGAATGCTATGCGCCGGCGGCTCCGCCTCGCGTTTATCGCGATCATATCAATCCCAACTGGCTGTCAGGGAATTCGC
>JANWHF010000321.1 GCA_025450555.1 Tepidisphaeraceae bacterium
TGGCGTTGAAGCTGCCACTTACTTCGGCCAGCACGTCGTTGCTATGAACTAAGGTCGGATGGACGCGCAGCGCGATCCGACCATCCTGCGCGCGCTCACCAATGGCCAGCAGCTTGATGACGTATCCGAGTTCGCCGGCAAATTGAATGTCGGTTGGATGCAGCGCGCTGATGCCTTCGACCAGAATATCCTGCTCGGAGAATTGCGCGTTGAAAGCCAGGCCCGCAAGGATTGCAAGTTTTTGTGCCGCATCCCGTCCGGAAACGTCGAGAGTCGGGTCGGCTTCAGCAAATCCAAGCTTCTGTGCCTCCTCCAGCGCGTGAGCGTAGGTCCACTTGTTCTTGGTCATCCTTGTGAGGATGACGTTGCAGGTGCCGTTGACGATTCCGACGATGGCGTCGATGCGATTGGCGATCAAGCCGCGCGAGAGGGCATCGATGATCGGGATGCCGCCGCCGCAGCTTGCTTCGAAACCAATGCAGGAATTGTGCTTTCGTGCCAACTCAAACAGCTCCGGCCCGCGCAGGGCCAGAAGGCTCTTATTCGCGGTGACGACCGGCTTGCCAAGTTTCAGTGCCGTCTCGACCAACGTGCCGGCGGTGGTGGTACCGCCCATCAATTCCAGAACGACGCCGACTTTTGGATCGCAGATGGCCGCGTGAGCATCATGCGTGATTGGCAGGGCGGCGCCCGCATGTTTGGTTGAATCGCGCACCACGACGTGGCGAATCTCGAAGCGCACGCCGATGCGCTGCTCGAGCAGGTCAGCCTGCTCGAGCAGGATTTTGGCCACGCCGCTCCCGACGATCCCATGGCCCAGCAGGCAGATTCCCGTAGTCGTTACACTCATCTCGCCATTGCCCTCGAAGTGGCCGGACTTTAAAGCTGGAGTATGAGGGAATCAAGACGGGTCAGGATCGATGGCTTGCGCTGCGATGCATGACACATTCGGCGCGGGCTTTTTCTCACGCCCTCGGTACGCCCGGGGGAAGGGCTGGGGAAGGGGCGGGATTCTGACACGCTTGGGCAAACCCCCTCCCTAACCCTCCCCCGGCATATCGGGGGCGGGAATAGAGTCAGCTGCCGTGGATTGGTCACGCACCTCGCGCGCCTTGCGCTGATCCTGTCGGCGCCGCCGCCGGCTGGGCGGCGGTGGGCACTTTGTAATCGGGAATCAGTTCCTGGCGGAGCGATTCGAATTCATCCTGCCACCGCTCTGGGATGCCGCCGGCCACGAGGATGTTCTTCAGGCCGCGCACGGTGTTGGCCAACATGTCGGCATGGGCCTTGTCGTTGCCCGCCTTCGCGAGCTCCGCGTTGCACTTGAGCAGCTTGTAGGTGCATTCCCAATAAAGATCATTTTCGGCAGTCTTAGGCCCATCGGGCGTTTGCTCGACGGTCATGGGGGAGCCGAGCTTGCGATTCGCCAGCAGATCGCCCAGCAAAGCTTGCGCATCTTTGTAATCGCCCAGTTCGAATTGCGTCAGTGCGAGGCCCGTTTGCACTGATGGATCCGGGTCAGCCGGATTGATATCGCCGCTGGCGATCTTCCTGGGATCGAGTGTCTTGACATACAGCTCGTGCATCGGCGGCGACATGAGGTTCTGATAGATCTTCAGCGTCTGCTCCAGCAGGCTCTTTTTCTGCGCCGGGTCGGCCGTCATCGTGCCGGCCAGGCGCTTCGTGCGCGCATCATAGACGACGTAGGCGTAATAGTATTTTTTGATATTCGGATCGGTGCTGTTCTTGGCCCAGTCGCCGAGGAATCCAGTCAGGCGGGCCTCGTTCTGCGCGACGGTGCGCATCGTATCGGTGTCATGAACGACGTCCGCCTTCACGTATTGCTTATCCAGTTGCTCCAGTAGTTCGCGGACCAGGCCGATACCTTCGCCGCCTTCGGTTTTGTTGAGCAGATTGACCAGCGCTGCGGTTGCCTGATCGAAATGGCCCAGGGCCATGTCCGATTGCACGCGCTCGAACAACGCTTCGCTCTGCAGCGACTTTTCCCCCGGCACACCCTTCACGATCTTGTCGAAATCGGCAAGGATCTTCAGGGCCGCTGCGGGATTATGCTGCTCAGTGCGGGCAAGCTGGGCGTACACCAGCGTCGATTGCACCGCCTTGGCCCGGTCCACGTCATTTTTCGAATCCGATCCCAGCCGCTTCACGTTGCCGGCGGCTTTGATCAACTCATCGACATACTGCTTATGCTCCGCGGGCGTCGTATGCCCGTCGAGAAGATCGCGCAGGCAGAGCATCGCCTTGTATTGGGCGTTGAGATACGTCGGCTCTTTGGGCGCAACGCCCAGATACCAGGGCAGCGCCTCCTTTGAATTCCCCAGCGCCTGGAAATGCTCGCCCAGCAGATAACGAAGCTCCGTGTGATTGAACGGCTGAGCAACGGCGGTTTCCAGGAACTTCTGATACAGATCGGAAAAGCCGCGCGGCGCCGCCGGCATTTTCTTCATCTGGAAGACCAGAAATCCCGCGCGATCGAGAATCTGGTTGGCCAGCTTGAGATCGGATGCGTAATAATTGTGCGCATAATCGATGTAGCCATTGGCGGCATTCATCACATCGCCCAGCCGATCTTCCAGCGTTGGAATGACGGCCGCCGCTTCGCTGACCATCTGCGGCGTCACATCCTTGTCGCGACCCTGCCGCTTCACAATTTCCCGCGCCGCCTCGATCGCATGCTGCATGACGGCACGATTTGGCTTCTGGTCATCGCTCTTGCGATATTCGATCATCCCCTTGCTCATCAGCCCCTGAAGCAACAGGGCATTGAGCTGCGTGACCGGTCGATCGGCCGGGATGCGCATCGCAAGTTGATCGTCGATGATTCCCGCCAGCTCCGGGTGATCCTTTCGCAGCGCAAGCAGCACCGCCTCGGCAGCCGAATCGGCCTTCTTCTTATCCTCGGGCGTCTTTGCTAATTCCGATTCCAGCGCATCGACGCGATAGACCAGCATGCTTGCGGCCGCATCAATGCCCTTGGTCGTCTTTTCCGTCTCGGCCGGATCCAGCTTCAAACCCCCAAGCAATCCCGGCAACTTTTCCTTGTGCCATTTCTGAAGCGCTGCCAGATCCTGCCTGGCCGTCGGCAAATCTTTTCCAAGCACGTCGGCCACAGTGCTGAAATACCGAGCCTCGTATTGCTCGAAGGGATTGGGCGCCGGCTTCATTTTGCCGCTGTCGCTGATCGTGCCGGCAAAATAGCGCCGCGCTTCGCGATAGCTCCCTTTGGCCATCGTGAGCTTGCCGATCATGTTGTGGACGCGCGGCTGAACGCCGCTGTCGCCATTATCAAGATCCGCCAGGTATTTGATCGATTGATCGACCAGCGCCTTCTGCTGTGGCCCGGGCGGCTGGGCCAGAGCCAGGAAATAGGCCGACATGTTCTGCTGATATTTGGCGTTCCGCGCGATGTTATCGAGCTTTTCCCATTGATCGGCGCGGGGGTCGTCGCTTTTCTTGATCTGGGCGGCAATCGCATTTGCCTGATCCTCGGCCAATTTGGATGCGGCACCGAGCAGCTTATACGCAGCATCGGCCACGGGAAGCAGCCGGCGCTGCGTTGCGGAATTTTCGCCCCAATACTCGATGGTGTTGACGTCGCGATTGACTGCATCTTCCAGCATCACACCGGCAAGCTGCAGAAGCTTCTGCGGATCGCTGCTGCCGGCGATGATTACATCCACGCTTGCCGCGGCTTCGCGGAGGCGTTGTAGCTTCGCTGCAGGTGTCAGGGTGGATTTGGGATCCAGCAGCTCACGAAGTCCGCCCAAAGCGCGGACGGCTTTCTGCTGATCGGGGGGCACATGATGAACTTCAAAATAGCGATCGAGCAGATTGTCCAGCCCCCGGCTGGCCAGCTCACTCATGAGCTGGTTGTCGCCCATGTTTTCGAGCGAAGGATTGGTCGCCGGTGCATCGGCAGCGCGCAGTGCGGTGGTTACGAGCAGACCGGCGGCTGCAGCCGCAAGAATCATCGTCGCGCCTTTGAACCTCCGCCTTTTCCCGGCTGGCACTTCTTTCATGAAAACTCG
Organism: Tepidisphaeraceae bacterium; assembly: GCA_025450555.1. Classification (GTDB taxonomy): domain Bacteria; phylum Planctomycetota; class Phycisphaerae; order Tepidisphaerales; family Tepidisphaeraceae; genus JANWHF01. Next base: position 4,050 of record JANWHF010000321.1, read on the forward strand.
CTTGGATTCACTTGGGTTCATGATTACTGCGACGTGGCAAAGGCGACCTTCTCGAACTTCGCCTCATTGGTGGCCTGGTAGACGGCAATGAGATATTCCCACTTGCTATCCACCCGCGGATGCAGAATGACCTGGAGCTTGTCGGGGGCATTGCCATTGGCCAGCAATTCGGCGCGCTTGGCAGCGAGAATTTTGGTCAGCTCTTCGGGACGAGTAACACCTTCCGATCCGCTCATGTGGGCGATAAAGCCGGAGCCATCGCGAAGATTATCGATGTAAATGTCGATCTGCGGATCAGGGAGCTCGCCGGGCTTGAGCTGTTTGTGGTTCAGTCCTTTTGCGCGAATCGCCTGCTTGTTCATCAGGAAGCTGCTGGCTCCGCCGAAGCTGCCGGCCAGCATCAGAAAAATCAGGATAACCATGACGACATCCACCAGGGGCGTCATGTTCGGCCCTGAATCGTAATGGACTTTTTTTGCGCCTCGAAGCTTCATGGGTTCCCATTATTCTGCGCTTTTGATCGAAGAGCCGATTCATCCGCTCTTGGACGCGTCCTTGGTTTCGTAAGCGGTGTCGCTGATGCCGGCGTTGGCGATGGTAATCAGCACCTGCTCGAGCTGGCGGTAGAGCACTTCCTTGTCAGCACGGACGATAATCTTGGCTTTGCCAGGATGCGTTTTTTGAAACTCTTCGAGCACGCGCTGCAAAGGATGATCGATCGTCCCATGCAGGCGATCATTCAAGCGAATTTCCCGCACCTTCCCGTCCACAAGCGCCGTCACCAGTGGCTCTTCGACATTCGTTGGATGAATATTGAGTGTCAGCGTGTTGCCCAAATCCTCGATTTTGGTGCCGATGATCGTCGACGGAAGCTGGATGTCTTTGTCTTCGCCGCGCGAAACGCCAATCTTGGCCACGAGCATGAAGAAGATGATCAGACACATGACGATGTCGATCAAAGGCGTCACATTGACGCCGCTCTCCTTGATCTCGGGCATCGAATGCCGTCGCATGTCAAGCCTTCTTCAAAATCGATTCAATAATATCCAGTGGGATACGCCGGCCCAAATCACTACGCCAGCGGTGCCGGTCCCGGCATCGGGGAGGGCATGGGAACTTTTCGCGGCACCGCGCCAGCAGGCACCGGCGCTGCCGGCTGCGGGACGGCTCGCGGCGCAACGGGCTGAACTGCGCCCATCGGTCGTTCGGCCGGCTTGACCATCAGCAGCAATTCTTCGGCAATCAGTGCCCCGCGCACCGTCAGTCGATCGATGATCGTTCGCAGCCAACCGAATGCCGCCAGGCAGGGGATGGCCAGCATCAGACCCAGGAACGTATGGCACAAGGCTTTGGCAATACCCAACGCAAGCTGCGCCGGGCTGGCATTTCCGCCGGCCTGGTTCATCGCCGCGAATGCATCGATCATGCCCAGCACCGTACCCAGAAGCCCGAGCAGGGGGCCGAGGTTGCCGATGATGTTGAGATATTCGATCCGCCGAAACTGCTCGGCGGTCTGCTCGCCGATTGCGGTCTCCATCGCCTCTTTCATCGCACCGAAAGCCGGAGCACGCTTCAAGGCGGCATTGAGCGCCTTGCTCACGAAGGACGGATCGGTTTCAGTGAAGTCCACCAGTTCCTTGAACTTCCGCTGATTGATCAGGTTCTTGATCTCTTCAATGCTCGTCTCAGGCAGCAGCACCGACGCGCGGCTTCCGATGAAGCCTTTGAAGATAAAGGTCAGCCCCGCGATCGAAAGGATTACGATCGTGAAGAACACGAAATCCATGTTCGACAGGATCAACGAGACCAAACCGGTCGCGCCGGTCGGCTTTGCCGCTGCCGCGCCATTGGCGGCATCCTGCGCATAAGCGCCGGCGGCGAGAAATGCCATGCCCAGCAGCACGGCAAGAAGAACAATGCGAAACGGAGAAGAAGCGTAACGACGCATGTTGCGCATTCCTTTGTCAGGGAAGTTTCATCAATTCCTATTGCAGAACATAAACAATCCGCGAGCGGCGGCAATTCCACCGCCTACAGGTCTTCCTCGTTCACCAGCCGGAAGGTGCCTCCGGTTTCCTTGGCAATCGTTTGCAGAAGCTGCTTGAAGGCCACGTCTTTGTCGCTCTTGTCGATGAAGGCAACGGTGTTGATCTTCACCTTCTTGTCTTTATCCAGCTCGCGAATCTTGGCCAGCACGGCATTGTTATCCGGGAAATCGCCGTCGGTCAGAAGATAAATCAACTGCGGATGCTGACGGAAGGCCAGTTCGATTCCGGGAATCGGATCGGTCTGACCTTTGGTGACCACTTCCGACATGAACTTATCGAATTTCCGCTTGTTCTCAGGGTTGGCCGGCAGGAGGACCGTGTCGAGATACTTCAGGTCGGAAGCCGACTCCTGGAAGAAGATCACGCCAAACGATTGGATCGGCTTGAGATTGTGAATAACCTTCGACAACTCCAGCTTGAGCGCCGGCATCTTCACGAGCATCGAACCTGACGCGTCACAGACAAAACTGATGAAGCGGGCGTTGCCGCCGTCACCGAAAACCGGCCCCTTGGGACCGATGCCTCCGCCTCCGGGCGCGCCGAACATCGCCATGGCACCGCCGTCGGCTGCTCCAGCGCCGGTTCCGACATTCAACTTGTTATTGTTTGCGCCAAACGTTCCGCCGGCCGAGGCATTGATCACAGCATCGGCGGTGTCACCGGTCGCCCCCGACATGGTCAAATCGACATTCGGCCCTTTCTTGTCGGCCCACTGCGGATCGGTCACGCTCGGGTCCTTGTCCTGTGCTGCCTCGCGAAGCGGATCGCCCAAGCCGACGTTCGGCACGCCACCGGGCGGACCTTCCTGCGCCATCGAGGCTTCAGGAATGATGACCTGATCCTGGTGCGGCACCGGATTGACCGCTTTGTAAATGCCGAACACCAGCAGCGCAAAGATCAGAATCGCCAGGTGAACCGATACGGAGGTGACGAAGGGCAACACATTCTGCACCCACGGCTGCTGCCAAAAGCTGGTGGGGCGAAAATGGGTTCCTTGCTCCTCCGGCGCAGGCATCGCTACCTGCTGAGCCTCCGTCGCAGGTGCAACAGCAGTTGGTGCGTCAGCAGGAGGCGGAGGATCGGGAGAAACGGGAGGCGCTGGTGGGGTTTCAACAGGGGCTTGCGGATCCATCATTTCACCTCTCGCGATCGCGCCATTGCCGGAAGATCAACAATCTACATCGGCCCATCGATCCCCGGAATTACGCGTAGCGGCAGCCTGTCACTTTGGAAACCAATTTCGGATGCGCACCGCCGACCGGCCATCTTCCACAATGCAGCGAGCCAGTGCAATGCGATGCCATCTGAGGTATGCGAGCCACTACTGAAGGCCAAGTCACCAAAACCAGGCAGGACGGCCAGGCCAGAGAAACTGTCGCTCCAACCGCCGAAAAAAGCAGCTTCCACGTGGCTTTAAGTATAACGCAGCCGCCTTATCAGTCAATGAAATTGGGTTAAGCAGTAGGTTAAAATGAGGCAAACCAGACGCGTCTGTTGCCGTAGAATTGAGCGAGTTGATAGACTCTTCGCTGGCTAAATAAATCCGGCAACGGCGTCCGAAATTCATCGTAACTGTGGGTGATGATGCGGTGGGCTTTGCTTCTTTCCCTCGTGCTCGTAATGGCTTCGGCTGCGCGCGCTGCCGATTCGATTGACGGCAACACGCTCTTCGAGCAGCACATTCGGCCGGTGCTGGTCGAGCGGTGCTATGAGTGCCATTCGGCCCAGGCAAAAAAACTCAAGGGCAAGCTCCATCTCGATTCGAAGCAGGGGATCGCCCAGGGCGGGGCGGACGGGAAAATTCTGGTTCAAGGCCAACCGGAAAAGAGCCGGCTGATCGAGGCGCTCAAGTGGACCGATCCTGATTTGCAGATGCCGCCCAAGCAGCAATTGTCGGCGGAGCAGATTCACTGGTTCGAGGAATGGATCAAACTTGGCGCGCCGGATCCGCGCGAGGGTTCAACAAGCGCCGTTCCCGCAAGTGCTCCTAAGCGGGGGATGGATCTGGAGACAGGTCGGAAGTGGTGGGCATTCCAGCCGGTAAAGGAAATCGCGCCGCCGGATGTGAAGGATTCGGCTTGGGCCTCTCGCAAATCGGACCAATTTGTTCTTGCCAAACTTGAGGAAGCGGGACTCAAGCCCTCCCCAAAAGCTGATCGCCGAACGCTGATCCGCCGGGCGTATCTGGATTTGACTGGCCTGAGACCGAGTTACGAACAGGTCGAAGCCTTCGCGAAAGATGATTCGCCGAATGCTTATGAAAAGCTGATCGATCAACTCCTGGCATCGCAGCACTACGGCGAGCGGTGGGGGCGCTATTGGCTCGATGTCGCGCGCTATGGAGAAGACAATCCAACGAGCGAGGCGACCAATCCGCCTTACCCATTCGCCTGGCGATATCGCGATTGGGTCATCAAGGCGATGAACGACGATGTTCCCTACGACCGATTTGTGAAGCTGCAACTGGCGGCCGACGAGATGCCAGGCACGTCCCGGCAGGATCTGGTGGCGTTGGGATTTTTGGGGGCCGGCCCGGTTTATCACAAGGATGCACGAAATTCCAAAGACGTGATCACCACGCTCTATTGCGACGACTGGGACGAGCGCATCGACACCGTCACGCGCGGCTTCCTGGGGCTGACCGTCGCCTGTGCCCGCTGCCACGATCACAAGTTCGATCCGATCACCAGCAAAGACTATTACGCGCTGCAAGGCGTCTTCGCTTCCGTCTGTCAGGTGCCGCGACCGATGGCGGAGGTGGACCCGCAAACCGAGACGCGATTTATGGCCGCCGAGCAGCGGCTGTTCTATCTAAGCTACGCGGCCAACTTGCTGCGCGGTGAACCCGGCAGCAAGCCGAAGGAAGCCCGCCAGAAGGTCGAACGCTTGGCCGGCGAGATGGATCAGATCATGGAGGACATGTCTTTTCTCAAGAGCCAGCATTCAGACATGTATGCCCAACTTCAGCAACTGGCTCGCCGCCCACAACCTTATCCGCAAAGGCCAACGACGCAGCCGGTGCAGCCGATTGCCGACGTACAGCCCGCGCCACGTCGAGGGCGGCCCAACGCCAACGCGGGCGCAGGCGCGGGAGCCAATGCGTTTGGCAATCGCCGACGGCGAGGGCGTGGCGGTTCGACCGCGCCGTTTTTCGAAGCCGTCTTTGATGCCGGAACCTACATCGATGGCTCCGATCAAGACTTCACGATGGTCAACATTCGTCCGGGCGAAGCGCGGAATATGCCGGTGCTTCCAGGCGGAAATCCCGCGCGTCCCGGTGAGATCTCGCCCCGGCGATTCATCGCGGTTCTTTCCAGGGACGATTCGACCTTCCACGAAGGCTCCGGGCGGCGCGAGCTGGGCGAAAGAATCTTCACAGATGCAGCGCCTCTGGCAGCACGGGTGATTGTCAATCGCGTGTGGGCCTGGCATTTTGGAAAGCCGATCGTCGCGACGCAAAGTGATTTTGGCGTGCAGGGCGATAAGCCGACGCATCCGCAATTGCTTGATGACCTGTCGGCGCGATTCATTGCCCATGACTGGTCGCTGAAATGGCTGCACAAGGAAATCATGCTCTCAGCTGCTTGCCAGCAGGCGAGCAACCCGCGCGACGACGCAATGCGGGCTGACCCCACCAACGAGCTTATCTGGCGGATGAATCCACGGCGTCTGGATGCCGAGGCATTCCGCGATTGCATCCTGCAGGCGAGCGGCGCGTTGGACACGACGATGTTCGGCATCTCGATGGACCTCGATCAGCCGGGCAATAATCGTCGAACTGTTTACGCTCGCATCGGGCGCGGTCGGCTGAACAATTATTTGCAGCTCTTTGATTTTCCCGAAGCCACCATGCACAGCCCGGGCCGCGAGGTGACCACGACGCCGCTTCAGCAGCTTTTCGTGATGAACAGCGCATTCATGGAGGACCAGGCATCGAACCTGGCCGAGGTAGTTGAAAAAGTGCCGCAGGGGGATCGAATCGCAATGATGTATCGAAAGGTTTTCGGGCGAGATCCAGGTCCGTCGGAAGTAAAGCTGGGGGCCGATTATCTTGCCGGCGGTGGGACACTGGCGCAATATGCGCAGGCTCTTTTGAGTAGCAACGAGGTGCAGTTTTGGCCCTGATACCCGGTTTATCGCGAAGGCAGTTTATCCAGTCAATCGGCGCGGGGCTTGGCACCGTTGGGCTGATGGGAATGCTGGCCGAGCAGAGCGCCGCCGCTTCGGTAGCACCTGCTGTGCATCGGGTCGGGCCGATGTTTCCGCCACGCGCCAAGCACAATATCTTCCTGTTTCTGCCGGGTGGACCGTCTCAGGTCGATATGTTCGATCCGAAGCCCTCGTTGGCAAAGTATGCGGGCCAGCGACCGAATTCCGTCAATCTCCGCACCGAGCGCACCACCGGCGGCCTCTATCCTTCGCCATTCAAATTCCAAAAGTACGGCAAGAACGGCGTGGACGTCAGCGAGCTGCTGCCGAATCTCGCGTCGATCATCGACGACATCTGCGTCGTCAAATCGATGTACACTTTTAACCCGACCCACACGCCGGCCCGCGCGCTGTTCCATTCCGGAAACATCGCGGCGACACGCCCGTCGATGGGCTCATGGATCTCCTACGGACTTGGCACGGAGAATCAGAATTTGCCGGGCTTCGTCGTTTTAGGCCCCGGCGGCGGCGGGGGGCCGGGCCTGCGAAGCGGATTTCTCCCTGCTCGCTATCAGGGCACGCCCATCGACGATTCCCAGACGCGACCGCAATCCATGATCCGCAATCTGCGGAACACGCAGCTCGACCCGGCCGCCCAGCGCCGCCAGCTCGATCTGGTGCAGGCGCTCAATCGCGGCCACGAGCGCGCCTTCGGGCGCGATGAGTATCTCGAAGGTCGAATCCAGGCCATGGAGACCGCTTACCACATGCAGTTCGAAGCGATGGATGCTTTCGATGTCAGCTCTGAGCCTCAGGCAGTTCGCGAGGCTTATGGCTCAAGTCCATTTGCCAACGGCTGTCTGCTTGCCCGCCGACTCGTCGAGCGAGGCGTGCGCACAGTGCATGTCTATTATGGCCCCGGCCAGCCCTGGGACGATCACAGCAAGATCAACAACAACCTGCGCAATCGATGCCCCGACATGGACAAGGCATCCGCCGCCCTGATCACCGACCTGAAACAGCGAGGGCTTCTAGATGAAACGGCCGTCGTCTGGGGCGGCGAATTTGGCCGGACCCCCGTCTCCGAAAGCGGCGATGGCCGCGACCATAATCCCTATGGCTTCACCATGTTCATGGCCGGCGGCGGATTCAAAGGCGGAATCTCCTACGGCCAAACCGACGAATTCGGCTTCAAAGCTGTCGAGAACCCGGTTTCGATTCACGATCTGCACGCCACCCTGCTTTACGTTCTAGGGATCGACCACGAAAAGCTCACCTACCGCTACGCCGGCCGGGATTTCCGCCTGACCGACGTGTACGGGCAGGTGATGCATGATCTGCTGACGTGATTGTTGACCGCTCCTTTTCCACAGGCATTTTCGCTCGCTGGTAAGCGCGCATGCCGCCGGTGAAATCGAAGAGATGATCGAAGTTCAGTTTGGTCATTTCCTTGGTTGCCGCAGCGCTTCGGCTGCCGGAGTAGCAGTGAACGAGATAAGTCTTTGACTTGTCGAGCTTCTCGACCTGCTTGTGAAAATCGGGCGACTGCCAGGGAATATTAACCGCGCCCGGCACATGGCCCGCCTCGAATTCGCGAGGCGTTCGCACATCGAGCACCACGGCGCTCTTGTCCTTTCGCATCTTCTCGAACTCTTCGAGCGAAATCTTTTTCACCGCCGGTTGCGTCGCCGGGGGTGCCGACTTCGAGTCGGCACCATGCGTATGCGCAGCGGGCAGGCAGACCAAAGCGATCATGAAAACCAGTATGGATTTGAGTGCGGTGTGCATGACTTCCCATTATCGAATTGAGAATCTGTTGCATTAATCGGGCGACGCTTCGTAGATCGAAAACGGATCGGAATCAGTATTCGTTGGCGGCAGTGCAATCTGATTCGCTTTGAGAAAATCGCGAACCACCTGCGCGCTGACGGCCGGCAGATGGTTTCGATTGTCGTTGGGCTTGCACAAAATCACGCCGACCACTTCGCTGCCGCTGTTGATCAA
>JANWHF010000322.1 GCA_025450555.1 Tepidisphaeraceae bacterium
ACAGGCCCGTCATTTCCAGCGCCAGCAAATCCTTCGGCTGCTCGACCAGGCAGACAACGCCCTGATCCCGCGACGGATCCGCGCAGATGTTGCACGGGTCCTGCTCGGTGAGGTTGTAGCAGATCGAACAGTGCTTGATGCGCGTTTTGACGTCGCGGATCGCGTCCGCGAGCCGAAGCGCATCCTCCGGATTCTGCTTGAGCAGATGAAACGCGATGCGCTCCGCCGACCGCATCCCAATGCCCGGCAGGCGAGCGAGTTCGTTCATCAGGTTTTGAATGCTTTGCGTGTAATTGGCCATCTGCGGGGATTATAGAAGAGTTTCACCACGGAGGCACGGAGACACGGAGGCGCAGTTTTGCTGGAATGAGCGCCGGTGCGGGGACGCTGATTGATTTTGAAATGTCTCTTCGCGCCAAGAACGCCAAGGAGGCCAAGAGCGCCAAGAAAATGATTCATTAATTCTCTTCTTGGCGTTCTTGGCGCTTGAGGAGCTGTGGTGATGACTAACAAAACAAAAATGAAATTGCGTGCCTCGCGCCGGCCCTTACCACAGCAGAACCGCGCCTCCGTGTCTCCGTGCCTCCGTGGTGACTTCTTCTTCAATTACAATGAAAGTATCGTATCCAGTTTCCCCGACAGGAACTTCAGGCGATCCAATCCTCCTCCGGGAACTTCCAGGCAGGCCCAGGTATTGTAACCCACTTCATCGAGCGCTTTCATGACGGCGGGCCAGTCGTTGTCGCCTTCGAGGAGTTCGACGGAAAATCCTTTGGCCATGCCTTCGTTGTTCTGCTTCTTTCGGCTGAATTCCTTGAGGTGCAGCTTGACGATGCGATGGCCCAGCACCGAGATCCACTGCTCGGGCCAGCCATAGGCGATGATGTTGCCGATGTCGAAGTGCCAGCCGATCGCATCCGGGGCTTCAAATTCATCGATGAAGCGGGCGGCCTCGAGTGGGCTGAGCAGGAAATGGTTCCACACATCCTCGACGGCAATCTTCACGCCCAGCTCGCGCGCGGTGGGAATCGCTTTGCGGATCTCCTCCTGCGAGCGCTTGTAGCAGTCGGCATAAGAGACCTGCTTGTTCACGACGCCCGGCACGAGCAGCACGCTGGTGCCGCCGAGCTCTTTGCAGTCGCGCAGAGCGGTCTTGAGCGCTTCGACGGCAAAGGCACGGGTCTTGGGATTAGGATCGGAGAGCGTTCGCGTCCAGTGGACCGAATCGACCATGCCTTCGATCAGCAGGCCGGTCTTTTCACACGCGTCTTTGAACTGCGAATTGGGAATCTTCTGCGGGCTGTTGAGCTCGACACCGTCAAAACCGGCTTCTTTTAGAATCTGAAACCGTTCCAGGACGGTCGAGCCGCCGCCGATCATGTCCCACATGACGGCTTTCTTGATCGGGCGCTTGCGCCCGCTCGGCGCGTCCGCTGCCTTGGCGGAAGTTACAGATCCAACGAGTGGAGCGATTGCCGCCGCCGCGAGGGCGCTGCCGCCCGCCTTGAGAAGATCCCGCCGATTCAATGACTGATCCATATTGCCCGCCTGTTGAAGTTAAGTTTGCGCAAACCGCAAGCGACCTTAGTGTAATTACCCGTCGGCTGATAGGAATGTTGGCCGATTGCAAAAGAGCGCAAACGTCATCACAATCGCGCTTCATGCCGCCGCGATCATACATTTTATTCGAAGCCAATTACGCGCAGCTCAAAAGCTATCGCCCTAACGTGGCGGTGCTGCCCTGGGGCGCAACCGAGGCGCACAATTATCACATGCCACATGGCACCGATGTGATCGAAGCCACCGCCCTGGCCGAGCGCGCGGCAAAACTCGCTTTTGAAGCCGGGGCCAAGCCGATCGTGCTGCCGGCGATTCCATTTGGAAACAACGCCCAGCAACTGGACCAGGTGGCGACAGTCAGTATCTCAACTGCGACTGCATCCGCCATTCTGAGTGACGTCGCGCAGTCTTTGAAGACGCAGGGCATCGATCGGCTCGTCATTCTCAACGCCCATGGCGGCAACGAATTCAAGCCGATCGTCCGCGATCTCCAGGCGCGGCTCGGGATGCTGATCGTCATCATCAATTTCTTTCAAATGTGCCCCGATGCTCTCGATGAAATCTTCGAAGGAAACGCGGGCGATCATGCCGGGCAGATGGAAACCAGCTTTCTGCTTCACGAGCGGCCCGATTGGGTGCAGCTCGCCCAAGCCGGGCCAGGCGATCGCGTGCCTTTTGCCATTGAGGGCTTAAATCAGGCTGGCGTCTGGACGCCCCGCCCCTGGAGCAAAAGCCATCCCGATACCGGCTCCGGGAATCCGGCAGGGGCTTCGGCCGAGAAGGGAAAGCAGTATATCGGGCGTGTCTCCTATGAGATTTCCCGCGTCTTGATTTCTCTATCTACAGCACAAAAAGGTCAGTCGCCGTTTCTCTGATTCTTGCTATTCTTTGAACATGCGGGTTTGAGAGTGTTGAGGCTCTCGGCCTTCGAGCGCGAGTTTAGTAATCGGCCGGCAGGCGCCACCTGTTATTGTCCAGGTCCTCCTGAGCTGTTTTCTCGAGCAGATCAATGTCGCCGCTCCTAAACAGCTTTACATAGTTTCGCATCATCGAATCCTTTTCGTCCTGCGGTAAGCTTGACGACCCATAAAATGATGCAATCGCTTTGCAAACAGACAAGCTTTGTGAGTACCGAGAATTCGCAATTGCTCGTCTGCGAACTACAGACTTAAGCTTCACAAACTGCCAAGTCCGGCCGGGCGTATCTAAATGACGACTTCGACAAATGGTCGAGAATTCGGTAGGCGTCACCGTGTGCCACACGTCGACAAAGAGAACAGTGTATGTGCGCCTCATATCCCCGGAGTGGTCGTCAACCTCCCATCTCACACATAGAACGCGATCCCATCCAAATAGCCAAGGCATGCTTGAGAGCACGCAGAGGAACAACGCGAACAGGACTGCTCTCACTGACCGTAACGGGCGCCGTGTCCGCCGCGCGAGATCGAGGCGCAGCTCGGAATTCCCCTGCGCGCGACTATGTAATCCCATTGTTATCTGCTGAAGAGTTGCAGGCCTGCCCGCATTTCTTTTCGGCATCCAAAACAAGTTCACGCACAGAAACAAACTTACTGATACCTTTATCAAAGCCCGATAATCGACCTAACGCATTATTCGGCATGTAGATGCCACCGGGTCGGCGGAATACGCTGGCGGCATCTATTTTGAGATCCATCACCTACGCTCGGCGGTAGCGAAGGAGAGACGCCACCAGCTTGGCGAATAAGCAAGCCATAAAAGGCAACGACCATGCTAGAAAAAACGTACGATCTTCGGTTTTTAATAAGAACCCAATCCACGATGCCATTAGCCCGAGCACGCCGAGCAAAGATAATGCAAACATGTTCATTCGGCTGCCATTTATGTCTCCAAAGAACAGCATAAGAAAAGAAACCCAAGATCCGGACGCCGGGAGCCACCACGGTTTGGAAAATGCTGCCATCAATAGCACCGCCCCGACCGGAACGCCGCCATCACCTGCTGGCAAAAGTATCGCGCAAAATACGATAAATAAGAGCAGTGTCAGCCCCAAGCGTTTCATGGACCGTCCAGTTCTAGTTTCCCACCCCGCTTCCTTTCGACGTGCATCCACAGGCATTAGCAATCTTGTTTAAGAGGGTTTGGATACGCTTTCGGTCAAGGGAATCCATCGCAGGGTCGATGCCGCCAGCTTCGGGCGCATATGGATTCGCGTATCCAAACATTGGCGTCGACGCCAGCTTGCGCATCATCTTAATCTGCCATGCCGAGTCATCGTTCCCAGCGAATCCGTTGGCTATATTCTTGATTTGTTGAAGCCTGATGTTTGTCGCTTCGCTGGCCGCGTTCCCGCCGAGCGCGAGGTAGAGATCGTGGACATATAACTGGTAGAGCCTGGGATTATTTCCAATGATATCTGGCTCGTGCCCTGCGAGACCGTGTCCCCAATCGCCCCCGTACGCTACGCTGTTGTTCGGGCCCTTGGTATGCGCGAACGAGTCGCCAAAGGCATGAATTAGTAGCCCGCGCTCCCACGGCGTCAGGTTTCCAGATTGAATTAGCTTCAGCAAGCACGCCTGTCTCGGCCCAGCGGCCCCACCATGAAGCGAATGCAAAAGTTCCTGTACGTCCTGGGCCCATGCGACATCTTTAAGATGCTGGTCCATCATCGCTTTCGCAACGCCGCCGAGGCCGGGATTCATCTGAACTGGCTCATTCAAGATCTTGAAAGCATTAACGGCGTCATAGTCCGCGATCTGGTCCGGCAACTGTGAGTAGTATGCAAGTTCGTAGGCTTGCGCCGGCGTCATGCCGGCCGCAATAGCTACCATATATGTCGTATAGAAATGGCCGGCGGAGTCGTAAAGTCCTGTCGGATCCGTCCGATTCGTCGGATCGTCATGGACGAATTCATAAAGATTCGCCCCGTCCACGTATCCCATTGGTGCATGTAACAGTCCCAGTCGCGCGAGATGGTCGGCGCGTCGCGGATTCATTGTTGTGCTGTCTGCATTTCCCATAAATTCATCCTTTCTGCCCTTCAGGCCTGATATCGAGCAACTTCGTCGTTACGCGGGGAAACTACATAAACGTCGGAGCCTTGTTTGGGAAGGACCGTTGCGCGCGTGCCTGCGAGGCTAGCGCTGTACACGTGCGGCGAGAATATCGGCGCTAAGTCCTCAAACAGTGAGTCGGGGTGGCCTAATTCGCCCCGGTCAAACAGCGTCGAACCCCGGTGAATGAACGGAATCATCGCGCCGATGTACGCAGAGCGGCATTGAGGAAACAACACCCGCGAGAGGGCGTAGTCCGCGTCCGCAGCGTTCCGTCTTCCGATATCCCTGTGGTGGCGCGCACGAAGGCCAATGAATGCGCCAAGCATCTGGCGGGCGGTCAGCTTTTGCAGGTCCGAGCCACAAGCGATTGCCTTTCGCGGAAGCTTGAACCGTTCGATGTAAACTTCGTCCGGGTCGGAAGCGAAGCTGCCGGGATGGGTGCTAGTCGCCTCGATGTTGTAAACCACTTCATCATCATCATAGCGGCTGAGGAAGTGGCAATGGGCGCAGGCCAGCGACACCGGCCAACCCATTCGGCGAGCCATTGCGACGTGCAAGGCGGCCATGTTCCCGCACGTGCCTTGCCTGGTGTCAATTAGGCCGTTGAGGAATAGGTCCGACGGGTTGGTGTACGAAACACCCTTCGCATTTTTTTGAGCCTCGATATACCGGATTCCGATGTGATGGCCGAGAAAGCCCTGAAGCATGCCGACTCGGAAGAATCGTAGGTCGTTCTTCCATTTCCGCGGTGTGCGTTGGAAACCCGCCTCGGCGCTTGGTAACCAGTGGGCAAACTCCCTTGTCCATTCGTCAACGGTCTTGATGTAACGCGAGGCGTCGAGATTCGCCAAGATGGCGACGCCTTTGGCAACGGCGATGTTCATCGCCACGAGGTCTACCCGCTCTAGCTTCTCATCGGGCAGGTCAATGAACTGCCAGACCGTTGAGGGCTGCCGCTGCGGGATGAAAACCATCGCGCCTCCCTGCGAAGTCAGATTCACATTAATTAATGGCGGCGCGG
>JANWHF010000323.1 GCA_025450555.1 Tepidisphaeraceae bacterium
AGACTTCGGCGCGCCTGCCAGCTCACGCCAAACTCACGGTCGCCCAACACGCCGCAAAGTGCCCGGGCCACGCTCATCGTGCGGTAATGCTTAAGGGCATCCGCGGCGGCAATGCGTACATCCCGCGATTCGCCGGGCCGGTTCAGCGCTCGCACCAGCGGATCGGCTGCCGCCACATCGGGAACATTCACGAGCGCTTTGGCAGCTTCAAGCCGAACCAGTTCATCGCTGTTGTTAAGGGCTTTGATAAACAAGCTTGTCGCCCGCTTGTCCCGTGCCCGGTTCAGCGCGCGAATCGCGACCGCTTCAACGGTCGGATCGGTGTCGTACTGCGCGATCTGCGCGTATCGTTTCGTATACGGGTCGTGCTTCGCAAATCCCCATTCCAGAAGGCGGTTGATCCCATCGCGACGATTGTCTGCCGACGAGGCATCTTCCATCATTCGCGCCGCTTTGCCGGGTCGGTCGCCATCCAGGTATTTGAAGCCTTCCACCGGCAGGCTCACAACGGCCCACAAAGCGCTCCCAACGCCCTGCCCGGCTTTGGCAAAAAGTTGCAGCATCGGATTGGGCGGATCATCGAGATCGGATGCATGAAAGCTGGCGTTGTAATAAGGCTGAGGCCCATCGTTCGATTGCGCGACAGAGACGGCTGGAGCCGAATCATGGCCAGTCTGCGCAGCGCTTGAAGGACGAGCCGTTGATTGCTCGGTGACCTGCGCACCGGGCATGCATCCGCTGGCCAGCATCGACAGGCAGGCAATCGGGACAATCACTTGGCGAACAACGCCGCGAGCTACCACGGGTTCTCCTTCTCTTTCATCAAGCCGGTACGCTTAGTGGCACAGGCCCGTTCGGGCGCTGGACGTAAAGCTCATCAGGCGACACCCAGACTGGCGCGTCGATCTCGACGCCTAAAAATCTTGGAGCCAGTCGTTGAAAGCGTTGCGGGTCGTCGGTGACATAGCATCGAAGCGATCCGCGCTGTGCGGAAGAACCGTCAGCAACGCTGGCCGGGGAGGTGCCTCGAAGCATCCCGGCATTTCTAAGTCGGCTCCCGACATCTTGGGCACATTGCCGCGCTGAGTCAATCACGGGAACAGAGGCCCCGAGCATCTGCTCGATCAATTCGCGATAGACGGGATAATGGGTGCAGCCGAGCACGAGCACATCGATGCCATGCTTCACTAAGGGTGCCAGATACTGCTGCAGCGCGAGCTTAACCAGCGGATCGCTGGTGGTTCGTCCATCCTCGATGAGTGGAACCAGAATCGGCGTCGGGAGCTGCCAGACGGTGGCAAGACTTCGTCGTCGATGGATCGCGCGGTCGTATGCTTTGGAGCGCACGGTTGCGTCGGTTGCGATCACGCCGATCGCGGGGCAATGCTTCGCGCCGGCTGCCACGATCGCGGCCTTGGCGCCCGGCTCAACAACGCCGCTGATTGGAAGCATCGGAAATCGGGCCCGAAGCGCCGGTAGCGCCAAAGCGGTCGCCGTGTTGCAGGCGATGACCACATGCTTGGGTTGCAATGGAAGCAAAAATGTGATGATCTGATCGACGAAGCGCGTTACGGTAGCGGCGGTTTTGGAGCCGTAGGGCAGGCGGGCGGTATCGCCGAAGTAAGCTATATCTTCATCAGGCAGAGCAGTTTGCAGCTCGCGCACGACGGTCAGGCCGCCCAAACCGCTATCCAGCACGACGATGGGTGAGGAATAAGAAGCCATTAGCGCGGCGATCTCCTTGGCAAAAATCCAACAGCGCGCCGCCCCGAAGGCCTCCTGCACGCATACAATGTATTATCGGACCAGAGGCCAGATCCGTCTGAAGTTTTTAATCGCGCCTCGGTTTTAACTTGACACGCCCGTGGGTGCTGTGAGACTGTGATCTGCCCCACCTTCGCGGAGACATCCATGAGTGAAGCCCTGAAAGACAAAAAGATTCTTCTGGTTGACGACGATCACGATATTCTGACCAGCATGCAGGCCGCCTTTGAGCCGACCGGCGCGGTCATCGAAACCGCCGGCGATGGCAACAAGGCCGTCGAGCTGGTCGAGAAGAACGAGCCCGATCTGGTCGTGCTCGACATGATGCTTCCCAAGCGCAGCGGCTTCCTCGTTCTTGAAAAGATCAAGGCTAAGCGCCCCCGCAATGCCAAGCCCTTTGTCATTATGATCACCGGCAACCAGGGCGCACGTCATAAGATGTATGCGGAGACGCTGGGCGTCAGCGAGTATTTCAACAAGCCGGTCAAGATGGACAAGCTGATTGCCACGGCCGAGAAGCTTTTGGCGCCAGCGCCGGCCGTATAAAAATCGGCCCGTTTTCTCATATCAAATGCTCCGGGATTTGTGCAATCTGCCGGCGCAGAGTCCGTCTATCCATCCAGTAGCACTTTCCTGCAACCTGTTGCATGGGCTGGGCGTACAAAGTGTGCGACAGGTTGATGGGCGTGGTCCGAATTGATCTGAGCCAAGGGCAAGCGTGAAAGTCATCGTCATTATTGTGGTGAGTGCCATTGTCGTCATCGGCGGCATGGTTGCACTGGGGATCAAGTACAGCAGCAAGCTGGTGGCAGCGCCGCCCTCGACTAAAGTGCGCGTGGAGCTTGCAACGACAGGGCCGCTGGTGGAGATCGTCAGCGCGCCGGGTGAAATTCAGCCGCGAACGAAAGTTTCGATTAGTGCGATGGTCGCGGCACCGATCGTTGCGCTCCCCTGTGATGAAGGCACGATCATCAGCAAAGGCAAGAAGCCTGATGGAAGCGATGCCTCGATCCTGGTGAAGCTGGATGACAAGAATTATCGGGCGGCCCTGAACTCAGCCCAATCGCGCTTCGATGCGGCCAAAGCGCAGATCGCGGTGGCCCAGGCGCGGATAGATGCCAGCCAGGCAGCAATCGATGCCCAGAAATTCATGCTCACCGATGCCCAGCGCGATCTCGATCGTCAGACAGGACTCCTGCAGACGAAGGACGTCAGCCAATCGGTTGTCGATACCGCGCAGACCAAAGTGGACAACCTCAAGTCGACCATCGCCTCCGCCACGGCACAGCTTCAGTCGGATAACGTCAATTTGAACCAGGTGCTCAAATATCAACTGGAAGGCGCAAAGGCAGATGTTGATAGAGCCAACGACGACCTGGCTTACTGCACGATCAAGTCTCCCATCGACGGCATCGTGACGCGACGCAAAGCCGAAGTCGGCGAAATGGTCGTCACCGGCACGATGAACAACGCCGGCACCGTTATCCTGGAAGTGGCCGACCTTTCGCAGATGATGATGTTCGCCCGGATCGACGAAACGTCGATCGCATCGGTGAAAGTCGGTCAGCATGCGAAAGTGCGCATCCAGGCTTTTCCCGACGATATCTTCGACGGAACGGTCGAGACTGTAGCACTCGCGCGGAATGACGACGCGAACTCCGCGGCCCGCTCACAATCCGAAGGCGGAAGCACGCGATATTTTGAAGCCAAAATTCGGCTCGACACCAAGGGTCGGCGGATTCCCACCGGGCTTGCCGCCGACGCGGACATTGAAACGAAAAGTCACGAGGGCATTCGCGTGGCGAGCCAGGCTGTGCTGGGCCGGCCGGTGGAAGGTTTGACGGCGGACGAACGGGCGAAGCCGGAAGTGGATCAGACCAAGAGTATCGCGACCGTGGTCTATTGCCTGAAAGACGGGAAGGCCGCGGCCGTTCCGGTGCATGTCGGCCCGAGCGATGAAACGCACACGCTGATTCTCTCGGGCCTGAAGCAAAACGACCCGGTCATCATTGGCCCTTTCAAAGTGCTCGAAACGCTGGCCGACGGGCAGGCGGTGGAGAAAGAAGCCGGGCCGGCGACCCGCCCTGCCACGACTCAGCCGGCCGTTGTGGCGATGAGCGCGCAGCATTGATCTTTTTTCATCAAGTTTTTCTCCGGTCACCAGCTTCTTCTCATGGTCATTCGCCTGCGAAACATCACGAAGGTTTACCGAGTCGGCGCCGAGCGCATTGCCGCGCTCAATGGGGTCAATCTCGATGTAGACCGCAATGAATATGTGGCAGTGATGGGCGCAAGCGGCTCGGGCAAGAGCACGCTGATGAACATCCTCGGCTGCCTCGACCGCCCCACCGGAGGAACCTATGAGCTGGATGGCCGACTGACGACTTCCATGGGCGCTTCGGCACTCGCACACGTCCGCAATGAGCGAATCGGATTTGTATTTCAAAGTTTTGAATTGCTGCCGCGACTGACGGCTCTGAAAAATGTTGAGCTCCCTCTGATCTACGCGCGGGCCGGCTGGTTCAGCCGGCGCGCTCGCGCGAAAAAGGCGATTGAAACCGTCGGCCTCTCAGATCGCATGCGTCACCGGCCCAATCAGCTTTCCGGCGGCCAGCGGCAACGCGTGGCGATCGCCCGAGCCTTGGTTGCACGGCCGGCCATTCTTCTGGCCGACGAACCCACCGGAAATCTCGACAGCCGAACCAGCGAGGAAATCCTCGCGCTTTTTAACCAACTGCATCGCAGCGGACAGACCATCATCATGGTCACGCACGAGCCGGACGTGGCCCGACACGCGAAGCGAATTATCCGAATGAAAGATGGGCGGGTTCATTCCGATCTGCCGGTTGAAGAGGATCCTGTTTCAGAATTGCCGGCTCCAACTCCTTTGGCGGGAATTCCGCTGGAGGTGTCGGCATGAATCCCCTCCAGTTGCTGGTTGCGCCAGTGGTGCTGATTTACCAGAGCGTGTTCCTGGCATTGGGCCAGGTCTGGGCAAACAAGGTCCGCTCAATTCTGACCACCATCGGCATCATCATCGGCGTCGCGTCGGTGACGGCGGTCATCGCGGCGCTTACAGGAATGAAGCAAAGCGTGCTGACTCAATTTGAAAGCTTCGGCACCAACAAGGTCTTCATCCTTCCGTATCCCCCGGACACCGGCAAGCGCGTCGTCTGGCGATGGGCCGATCTGCGATTTCACCAGCACGACTTTGACGAAATGCTGGAGCATTGTCCTTCGGTCGCGACCTTCAGCCGAAATTGCGATTACACGCAGTCCATTTCGTACGGCACTCACACTGAATCAAACGTTGACATCGTCGGGATCGATCCGCAGTGGCACCAGGTGGAAAACCGATCGGTGATTCTTGGGCGGCCCTTCTCGCTGATCGACAACGAGCATGCCCGCGCCGTCTGCCTGATCAACAAGATCGCGCAGGATCGTCTCGGGCTCGATACCGATCCGACGGGTGAAGCCATCATGGTCGGCGATCGGCGGTTTATTGTGGTCGGCGTTGTCGAATCGCGGGCCGAGTCTTCCATGTTTGGTAATGGCCGTAGTGATGCAGAAGTCTTCATTCCATTCAACACCGCTTACACGCCAGACAATGGATTTGTCGTCGTCGCGGCCAGCAAATCGCCAGACGTTTCGGATGAGGCGCAGGCCGAAATCACGTTTTACATGCGCCACAAGCGGCACCTTCGCGTCGATCAGCCGGACAATTTCCGGATTGAAGTCGTGCAGAAGTTCGTGGATCAGTTCAAGAGCGTTGCCAGCGCCATCACAATGGTAGCCGGTGGAATCGTGGGTATTTCGCTGCTGGTCGGCGGCGTCGGGATCATGAACATCATGCTGGTCAGCGTTTCCGAGCGAACGCGCGAGATCGGCCTTCGCAAAGCGGTCGGCGCGCGTCCGTCGGCGATCCTGCTCCAATTTCTCATCGAGGCGATGGTCTTGTGCCTGCTGGGAGGGATGGCCGGCTTGCTCGGGGGCGAAGGCATCACTGCGATTCTCAAAAGCATCCCGCAGGCAAAGCTGGATCAGGCGTCGATCCCCGGCTGGGCGATCGCGCTGTCGTTTGGCTTTGCCGCGGCTGTGGGACTTCTGTTTGGCATGTTCCCGGCAATCAAAGCCGCCAGGCTCGATCCGATCGAGGCCCTCCGTCATGAATGAAATTCCAGATTCGCCTTTACCTTCCGCGCCCCGCCTGCGCGCTGGCCTAACTGCTCAGCTCGGTATCTTCCGGCTGCGGCCGGCACTGTTGATTTGTTGCATCGCATTTTTCGTAGCAGGATGCATGAAGGATTTTGGAACGGGCGGCACGGGTGAAGAGGTTGTCTCATTCGAACGCCTGCACAACATCGATTCATTCGATACCAGCAAATATACGACGTCAGTTCCCCCGCCGACTCAGCCCACGACCAGTCCTTCGGAGCACAATCCGGCCGCTGAGGTGATGCTGTCGCTGGAAGAGTGCCGGATGCTGGCGCTGCGCAATAACCTGGATTTAAAGGTCGATTTGTACACGCCTGCGATCACCCGGACCTTCATCACTTTTGCTCAGGCAGCATTCGAGCCCCTTGCCAGCGGCTCGCTCGGTTTCAACCGGAACAACACGCCACCGACGACCCTGGGGCCGGGTGTGCGCTCGGACACGCTCAACGCCGACGCCAATCTTCAGGTTCCCCTGCAGACCGGCGGTTTTCTCCGGCTCGATTCTCCGCTCAGCCGCCTGTCGGGGACCAATTACCCAAGGGCCGTAGACCCGAATTATCTGGCTGGGCCGAACGTCACATTCAGCCAGCCGCTGCTTCGCGGCTTTGGACCTTATGTAGCGGCGCAGGGAATTCGCCTTGCTTTCTATCAGTACCAGCAGTCGGAAGGTCAGGCGAAGCTGGCGGTGATTCGCGTTCTGGCCGACGCGGACCGCGCCTACTGGACCCTCTATTCGGCCCGGCAAACGCTGGATGTCCGACGAGCGCAATACGCCTCGGCCGACGCACAGCTGGCCCGTGCCCGTCGAGAAGCCCGCGCAGGCGTCATTGCCGAAGTCGATATCGTGCGCGCTGAATCAGGGGTGGCCGATCAGGTCGAGCAGATCCTTCTGGCAGAGAATGCCGTGCAATCGGCGGCGCGCAATCTCAAGCGCATCCTCAACAAGCCGGGCTTGGAAATCAACGGCAAGACGCGCATTCTGCTGGCGACGCCACCCAACAACACCGCCTATTCGCTGGATCGGGATCGGCTGATTCGTCTGGCTCTCTCACAGCGCATGGAACTGCTCCAGACCGAGCTTCAAATTGCCGCCGATACGGCCAGTGTGCGTGTCGCGCGAAACGGCATGCTTCCCCTGCTCGCGTTTCAATACACCTTTGGCCTCAACGGCACTGGCCGGACTGTCAATGGGACGTACGATCAGAT
>JANWHF010000324.1 GCA_025450555.1 Tepidisphaeraceae bacterium
CGCGTTTATGCGATTACCAGCCCGGCAGCGGGCGCTGGCAAGACCAGTACAACCCTTGCCCTGGGTCTTTCCTTTGCCGCCGCGCGTTGCAAGACGCTGATTTTGGATTGCGACATTGTCGGCGGTGGCCTTACCGCCCGCATCAAGAAGACCTGCCATCGTAAGATCGGACAGATTCTCATGCGCGAAGGCTTGCTTACCGAAGAGCAGTTGGCCAAAGCTCTTCCCATCGCGCTCAAGTACCACAAGCGCATCGGCGAAGTGCTGGTGAAGCTTGGCTGGCTGACCACTGCCGATATCGACCATGCTCTGAGCGTGCAGAGCCAGTCACAGTTGGGCCTGTTGGACGTGCTCAATGGCGAGCCTCTGGCGGAATGCACGATCGGCACCGGCATCCCTGGCTTGTTTGTGCTGCCGCTGGGGGGCGCGACCTCATCGCACGTGGGTCAATTATCGCCGTATGCGATGCGAGCCATCGTAGATGTTGCCAGGCAGGAGTATGACGCGGTTCTGATTGACACCGGACCGGTCCTCGGCAGCCTCGAAGCTTCCATTGTTGCGGCGGAAGCCGATAAAGTATTGCTGGTCCTCTCGCGCGGCGAGCCACAGGCCCTCGCTCAGAAATCCATATCAAAACTGCGATCAATCGGCGCACGTACCGCTGGCGTGGTCTTCAACCGTGCAACGATCGAAGATGTCGAAGTATCGGGATATAGCTCCGCTCGCACCAATTCGGCCGGTTCGGCCCGTCGCTCCACTTCGGTCAGAACAATGACAATGGAAGAGGGCGTTACTGTAGGTCCGATCGGGACGGCGGTTGCCTCATCGACGGCGGCGCATGGGCATGTTGAGGGACGGTCATGATTGGTATTGCCGCACCCATTAAGCCGGCTCGCCCGACCTTATGGGGGCTGACGCCCGCCCAGTTGCATGACCATTACTGGGCCGCTAAGGGCGTGCATGTCGTGCGCCAAGGCCAGATGGAGGAGGTCGAACCCGATGCGGAACAATACTTGCTGATGGATTCCCGCACGTTGGCAATGTTTCGCCTGCGCAGCCTTGTCGATCTCTTAAGTTGGGTGCGGCCTGAAGTTCTTTATGTCCGCCTCAGCAACCATCATCAGACTTCATATCGAGAAGCAGTTGTCGCCGACGGGGCGAATCAGTTCGTCCGGTTTCAGCGCATTTACAACACATTTGATTCCCGGTGCGCGCGCCTGGTTCTTACCCGCAGCCACGAGCTTGCAAAGATTTGGCGGGCGGCTCCAAATATGCGGGAGGCGTGGAAACAGATTCGCCAGGCCGGCAGGTATGGTACCCGCGAAGTCGCCTCTGTCCGCGGCCGGGCATATGACGACACCGATGATGAGTCGGTGGCCGTTTTCGTCCGGGATTTGATCCGGACCTGGGAGCGACCCGAGGCTACCATTTCAGGGATTCATCGGCCGCGGGGGAATGCCTGGACCCATGACGATGCCCAGGTCGATCACGATGTTCGGTTCATTGGCAGTGTTTGGGTGGGCGCGGGCCGAAAGCTCAGCGGCGAAAAAAGCGTAGTGGGGCCATCGGTGTTGTGGGATGATCCCGCGTCGCGACCGTCTCCTCGTCGTGTTGCATGGGATGAAATAGAGCCCATTCAGCCGCCCGAAATCCGCCCGGTTCGGCTGCGTAGATCATCATCTTTTTACAATTTGACCAAGCGGGCCTTTGATATTTGCTTTTCAGCAATTGTTCTTCTGCTGACCGGACCGCTTTTTCCGCTCATCATGCTTGCGATCTGGCTCGAAGATGGGCGGCCATTTTTCTTTTCACATTCCCGGGAGACGATTGGGGGTAAGGAATTCGGATGCATCAAGTTTCGCTCGATGCGCAAAGATGCAGACGCAATCAAGCAGCAGCTTCGTTTGCAGAATCAGGCCGATGGGCCTCAGTTCTTTATCGATCATGACCCACGCATTACGCGTGTCGGACGACTGCTGCGAAAACTGAATCTGGATGAACTCCCTCAATTCGTAAACGTCTTACTTGGCCAGATGTCTGTGGTTGGGCCGCGGCCAAGTCCGCGGAAAGAAAACCAATTCTGTCCACCATGGCGCGAAGCGCGCCTGAGCGTGAGGCCCGGCATTACAGGCCTCTGGCAGGTGATGCGAACGCGCCAGGCCGGCCTGGATTTCCAGGAATGGATCAGGTTTGACATCCAATATGTTGAGAACGTGAGCTGGCGCCTCGATCTGTCGATTATCTGGAAAACTTTCGCCGTTCTGATTCGCGGGGTAACTCAACGATGAGCGTCAAGGATAAGAGTCGCCAGCGTCTTGCGATTGTGCTTGTTTCCGTTGCGGGCGTAATTGGCTTGGCAGGAAGTGCCTATTTTGTTCAACAACATCGGGTTGAAAGACGCGGGCAGAAAGCGCGCCTTGCTGGAGAGCAGGCGCTAAAAGAGGGGCGATACTTTGATGCTTTGCAAGGCATCGGTGTCTACCTTCAGCATCACGGCAACGATGCGCAAGCGCTCTACGAATATGGTCAAGCCAGCGAGCATGTAGAGGAACCAAACGGCAAGAACCTGGTTCAAGCGACCAGCTTCTATAACCATGCGCTGAGCATCAAGCCGGACTTTGATGATGCCCGACACGCATTGTTGAAGCTGTATTTGAAGCTGCAGTTCAATACTGAAACGATCAACACGGCCGACGCAATCTTGCGTAAGAGTCCTGAGAATGCCGACGCGCTGGGTGCAAAAGCCATCGCGTTGTATCGGACGCGGAAATTCAAGGAAAGCCTGAGCATAGCTCAGGTTCACGATAAGCTTGCACCGACCGATTTTGAGATTCAGGACCTTACTTTGGATCTTCTGAATCGTGTGGGAAAAACACCTCAGCAATTAGTGGAATATGCTGACTCCTTACGCAAGGCGCAGCATGACGATCCGCGCACTTTATTGCTGGAGGCCATTGCGTACCGCGGCGCAGGCGATAACAAGTCAGCGCTGAACTGGCTGCACCAGTCGGCTGCTGCGCCCTTTATCGATGCGACCTTTACACAAGCGATCATTGGTCAGCTCGACAGATTTGGGCTCTTTACTGAGTCATTGCCGCTACTGAAGAACGTTGCGGATTCTACGTCTGATCCAGTCCTGGTCGAGGCCTACATTTGGCGTCTCTGGCAGGAAGGGCGGGTGCAAGCCGTTGTCGACCGCCTTGCATCACTCGATCCGGCCAAGCCTTCGTCGACGTCCGATTTACTTGGATTGCGCTCGCTTGCGCTATTATCGCTGGGGCGCCACTCCGAAGCAGATCCGATTATCCATGCTCTTAGTGAGCGGCACGGCGATGGCGCCGCGCTGGCATGGTCTTCAGTGCTTCCGAAAGTCTACGCAACTGGCGATAAAAACGATGCCCAGATCATTTCCACTTGCCGTACGGCATTAAGGGTTGCACCAAGCAACGCCTATATCCACATGGCGCTGGCGGAGGCTTCTTCGCGCGTCGGCGAATACGAGAGTGCAGCGGAGCAATTTCGAACTGCATCGCAACTCGCCCCGGCGTGGAACCTACCACTGCTGCGCGCTTCGCAAATGCTCACGAAGATCGGGCGAATCGATCAGGCGGTGGCCGACGCCCAGGCAGGCCGCGCTCGTGCGCCCAACGATGTCGAGGCGATGGTGACGCTTGCGTTGGCTGCCGATCCGGTGGTTCAATCGCCCCAAGGCACCAGCGCTCGCGATTTGTTGAAGCTGGTTAATCAGATTCAAGAACGTGTTCCTTTCGAGAATCGGACACTGCCCATTCAGATTCGCCTGATGGTAATGACAGGCGATAAGGATGCGGCGGTCGCTCGTCTCAGAGCAGCATTGGCTGCACAGCCTCTTCCCCCTGAAGAAACCCTGCTCGCCCTGGCGTCTGTGAGCCTGAGGGCAAATCTCGGATTGGGTGAGACAATTTTTGATGCTTCTCGCAAAGCCTATGGGCAGACTCCCGATTTGTCCCTTGCCGAAGCAATGTGGCATTTCAATGCCGGCGACGCAAAACAGGGTTTGGCTACCCTGAATGCCGCCCGCTCGAAGCCTGCTGTTGGCGATCCGGTTCAATGGCGATTGGTTTGGGCTCGATATCTGGACCTGATCTCTGATCCCGGCGCCAAAGCCGAATGGGAGTCGCTTGGCAATGACCAGCCAGGCAATACACGAGTGCAATGGATGGTTCTCAGCGCGCGATCTGTGCAAATGGACCACAAGTTCATTGGGCAGACGCTGGATCGCCTTCGCGCTGCTGTTGGCGACGAAGGATTGACCATTAAGCTTGCCCGCGCGCAATGGCTGCTCCAGGTGGACGCGGGACAGAAAGAGACGCTGGAAGCTTCTGTGCTGCTCAATGAAGTCACCAGGACCGCGCCGGACCTCGTCGCTCCGCACCTGCTCCTGGCGACATGTCTTGAAAGAGTCGGGAATGTCAGCGGTGCGATGGACCAGTTGACGACGGCATTGGACCTTCGACCCAATTCGATCGCCATTACGATTGAATTGGCCCGGCTCCTGGAGTCTCAAGGCAATTTTGACCAAGCCAAGACGCGTCTTAGCCGAATTGTGCAGAACAATCTGATGACCCCCGTTGAGCGTCAGCAGGTGGCGGCCCTTTTGACCCAGGCGGGAGATGTCAGCCAGGGACTCGCGGTACTTTCCGGGGGTAATAGCTCCAACGCACAAGCGACTCTGCTGCAGGCACATCTTCTTCATCTTGCAAATCAGGATGAAAAGGCAGAAGCAACGTATAAGAAGCTTCTGGAAACTCCGGACGCCGCTGTTATCGATTCGGCAATCGATTTCTATCTGTCGCAGGACAAGAAAACCGAAGCGCAAAAAGTGCTGGACACCCTCGATCAGGTGAAAGCGCCGGCCGACGTGAAAGAACTGGTGCGTGCCGGATATTATCGTCGAATCAATTCAGTCCAATCTGCGATCGAGCATTATCAGGCGGCTGCAAAGATCAATCCTTCCAGTGAAAACTCGTGGAGGCAGTTGATCGTTTATTGCCTGGAGGCGGGCAAGTTCGATCTTGCGATGGACTCAGCCCGCGCTGCTGCCCAGTCCATTCCGTCCTCGCAGGCATTTCATGCGGTGACGGCCAATACACCGCTGCTCAAAGGTGTTTTCGACGAAATTGCGGCTCGTCCGATTGAAGTTGCACTGGTCGCGCCCAATTCAGACGATGATCTACCGGATACAATCGAGGCGCTCCAGATCATTGCCTCAGCAAAACAGAATGCCGCGTCAAGAGAGCAGCTTCTTGCGAAGCTTCGCGCAATAGCCGATCGTCGACCAAAATTGTTATCGCTGCAAAATTACGTTGCCCAGGCTTATGTCGTGCAGGGCAGACTCGACGATGCCGTGGCCGTCGCCAGGCGCACAATGCAGGCCTTTCCGACGGAAGTGCAGCCGGTTCGATTGGCAGCCGAAGCGCTCGCGAAAGCGGGTCGATGGACGGAAGCAGCGAACATCGCGCAGACATGGAAACAGCGGGCGCCACAGGAAGCCACAGCGGCCGACGCGCTCGCTGCCCGCAGTAATCTGGCTTTAAACCAGCCGCAGCGCGCAATCGAAATTCTCAAGCCATATATTCCTGCAGCGCAGGCTTCTCCTGACTCCAATGTGAGTCTGGATGTGCTGGGGAATTATACCCAGGCGCAGATTGCTGCCGGCCAGATGCAGCAGGCCGAGGCGACATTAGAACCGACGTTAGCCAAATCCCCCCGGTGTCGCGAAGCCTGGATGGCTTTGGCATCGCAGGCAATCAAGGATTCAAGCATCGGCGCAATTTGGCTTGAGCATGTCGAGCCTCTGATTGACAAGAATTCCTTTGCCGAGACGCTTGATTTGGCTCGGGCTTGGATTGCGCTGGCCGGGCGGCAATCCCAGTATTCTCAACGTGCCAATGAAGTTTTGGCCAAGGCAGCGGTTTTCTCCTCATCCGCAACCCCTTCCCAATCGCCTTTGGTCCTGATGCTGGCCATGGTGCAGGAGCAGCAGGGCGACGTGGCCGCAGCGGAACAGACTTATCGAAGGGCGCTCGCACTCGATCCGACTCAGGCCGTTGCCATGAATAATCTGGCGATGATCGTTGTGCGGAGGAATGGGGATCTTCGCGAGGCGATGCAGTTGGCTGTGGGCGCTGTAAAGGAGAAGCCCACTGTCCCTGCTTTTTACGATACCCTGGCGACGGTCCAGGCAACGAGCAGAGACTATCCAAAGGCGATCAGCAGTATGAATAGCGCATTGTCGCTTCAGCCCGATAATATCATGTATCAGGTCAATCTTGCCTCGATTCTGGCCACCAGCGGTCAGCCGGCCAAGGCAAAGCTGATGCTGAACAAGATTGATTCGAGCACGATTTCGTCGACGTCGATCCCGCCCGAGACGCGCGAAAAGCTGACGGAATTGCGACGAACGCTTGCAGGCAAGGCCTGAAAACGGGGAAAATCCCGGAAGATGCCGATTCGATCTGTTCCCAAATCCTGGGAGGGGGCCGACGCGCCAAGACTAATTTTGGACGATCGGCCGGATCGCCCTGTTGTCCTGTCGCGGCCAATCACGTTCATTGGTCAAAGGCGCGACGCGCACGTGCGGCTGCCCGTTGGCGGCGTCAGTTCCCTTCACGCCATCATCGCGATCGATTCGTCCGGGGCGTGGATTTATGATCTGGCCAGCCGCACGGGAACGACTCTCAATGATCAAAAGGTGACCCAAGCGCGCCTGAAGTCGGAAGATTCCCTGAAGATTGGCGCGGCGACTTTCCACTTTTTGGATTCGCGGTCAGGACACACCGACGAATCATCTCTTGTTCCATATTCGATTGAGATTAGCGACGGCACGAGTCTGGCTGTCTCTGACCGCTTTTTTTCGATTGGCCGGCGTCCTGGATCGAACTGGCGTCTAGACTCTCCTGACGTCTCTCTTACCCATTCGATGATCTGCCAATTGGATGGAAGGTTATTTCTTCGCGACGCAGGCTCGCGTTGTGGAACGCATCTCAACGGCCTGCGTGTCTCACTTGTGCAAATTCTTCCCGGCGATCTATTTGGCATTGGAGGCGTGAGATTTCGCGTCAAAAGGAAACATGAAGAACAACTTGAAGAGCCGATGAGCAATTCCGATGCAGAGCCAACCGATAGCACGCCGGCGACAAAGAAGGGCTCGGCGAAGTTCGATGATCTTTCTCCAGAGTTACTCGACAGTCTCTTTAGAGACGATGAGCTGCCAGGGTCGGCAGAAAGCGCGGAGTCCGGGCTGAATGACACCGCGTCTGTTGATTGGGGTTTTTTAAAGTCAGCGCTTCCCACCATTGCCGCTGCCGATCAACCGCCAGAAGACCGGAAGCCTGAATCAGAGTAGCTGCGACGGACCGATGCATCGCCCGCGATGCAATGGTTCCCGACG
>JANWHF010000325.1 GCA_025450555.1 Tepidisphaeraceae bacterium
GCCCCACCACGCGCGCGCCCGTGCGCTCCCGCCAGCGAGCAAAAAGAATCCGATGCAGTTCCGAGAGATAGGAGGCCAGCACGTGATTGGGAAGCCGATCCATGCGCTGATGGACTTTCCACGCGTCAGCGATTTGCGCGGTCGGATGAAATTCACGGTCGACCGGCGCATCGCGCATCAGCTTCTGCTTAACCACCTCATCGAGTTCGGCACCGGGCCGCATATCCGAAGGGCCGGCGCCCTGAAGCGAGAGCCAGGCAGGTTCTTTCAGACCCGACGCAGCCGAAAACAAATGGGCCGACATTCTCGCTCCATTTATAAATGTTTGGATATATCAGTAGACGTTCGCCTGCAACGCACAAAGCTGCCGCGGATTTGAAACGCCCGACCGGCAAAACGTCGAAGGCTCAATAAATTGACACAGCAGTCGCGCGAGTTGCTGGCGTGCCCGATGCAGCCACGTTTTCACCTGAGGTACGGTCGCGTCCAGCAGCTCGGCAATCTCCGAATAAGCCATGCCTTCGTATTCGCAGAGCACTAAAGCATCGCGGTAATGATTGGGAAGTCGCTCGATTGCCGCGCGCACCTGCTGGATCGTTTCACGATCGAGGAGCCCGCGAATGGGCGTCGCAAGATTGCCCGGATGATCTTCCGAAATCGCGCCGGTTGGCTGATGGCGAAGCATGCGGAGCGCTTCGTTGACCACCGCACGCCGCAGGAGTGGCCCCGACTCGTTCCAGTCGTAACGGGCGCGGTGCTCGAAGAGGTTGGTCAGCGCCTGTTGAACGACATCCTCGGGCGCGGCCCGGCTGCCGACGATTGATTTGGCAATCGTCAGCAGCCGGGGCGAATGCGCCAAGGCAGCTTGTTCAAACAGCGATGAGCCGTCCAATTGGGCCGATTCGCTGTTCATCAGGCGGCAGCCTTTTCGCGGGTGGCCTTCCAGTCGGTCGATCGGCCTTCGCCGCCGTTGCGGCCGGGCCGCTTGATCTTGCCGGTGATGGTGTCGCCTTCGACCTTGCCGGTGTAGCTGGTCTTAAATTCATTGCCATTGCGCTCGCGAACGACATCGAAGGTCAGTTCGTTATCTTTCAGCTTGGCGTCCTTGATCTCGATTTCACTGTTATTGGCGCCGCTGATGGTGCCGGTGATCTTGTCGCCATCGACCTTGAGCTTGAGGGTGTTCTTCACCTCATCGCCACTGCGATTCTTGGTCGTCCAGGTCCAGTTGCCAGCCACGTTCGGCTTATCTGCGGCCTGAAGGGACGAGGTCATGCAGAGCAGTGCAAGCAGCAATGCCGCGCTCTTGAGCCACGCAATCGAAACAGTTTTCACGGAAGCCTCCAAAGGGGATTGGGATTGAAAGAGAAACCGCCCGTGCGAGGCGACACCGCCCGCGGGAGGCTTCAACAAAGTCCAATAAAATCGAATGTCCAGCAGCTAAGTACCCCACGGCATCGCCAATATTTCCATAGGAAAAATTCCCTGGAAATCCTGCCATTTCCCCCGGTGCCGGAGGAATTTTTTAAGCCTGGCGGCGGTCGAGGCCGGCTTTCCGCAACTTATGGGAATAAGGGGGCAGTGCGCCGGCACTATGCCTACAGGTTGGTGTCGGCCGACTCCAGTTTGACACTGGTGGGATGGAGAAGCCCAGTGCAGATCACCGATACCCAACTCGTCGATCGGATTAAGATCGGCGACAAACTGGCCTTTCAGGCGTTGGCCAGCCGGCACGCAGATCGATTATTCGGCTTAGCCTATGCCTTGCTCGGCAGCTCTTCCGATGCGGAAGACATTGTACAGGAAACGATGCTGGCAGCCTTGAATGGCATGCGGTCATTCGAAGGCAGATCCAGCGTGGGAACCTGGCTTCGCAGCATCCTGGTGTTTCAGTCCTCTAAGCTCAGGCGCTCCAAGCGGATACGCAGAAGCGTTTCCCTGAGCGAATCCGAAGGTTTGCCGCATGACGTGGCGCTCTGGGATGAATCGGCGATCTCCGCCGCCCAAAGTCGCATGGACGTGATGGAGATGCTGGACGTTCTGCCGGATGAATATCGCCAGGTGCTGGTGTTGCGCGAACTTCAGCAGATGTCGTACGAACAAATTGCTCAGACGCTGCAAGTTCCATTGGGAACTGTCGAATCCCGTCTATTTCGGGCGAGGCAGATGCTGAAGCAGAAGTATTCGACTTACGCTTCCTGATCGCGCCGGGCTGGTTTGTGCGGTACAATGAGTGATGGAGTCCAAATCATGAGCGCCTGCCATGGGCTCGAAAAAATTGCACTTTATCATGATGGCCGGCTGTCGTTGTCTGAACAGCGGGACGTTGAAGCTCACCTATTGATTTGTTCTGAGTGCGCAAATGAACTGGAAGATTTGGAATTGATTTCCAAAGAATTCAAAAGTGCGCGGCTGCCGGGGGCTTCTCCTGGCCTGGTCGATCGCCTACATTCGCGCGCGGCTGATCTGGACCAGATCCTGCTCACTCGATTTGTCGCCCGGCTCTCAGCCATCGCGGCGGCCGCCCTTGTGGCCATCGGGATCTGCTTATCATTTTTCGGACGTAATCCCGTCAGTTCGCGTGCCGCGCTGGCATCGTGGGAACAGAGTGCAATTGCACCGGACCTGAATGGATCCAGTTCCAGCACTCAGGGCCAGTTTGTTGAGTTTGTCGCTCAGGATCTGAGCGGAGGGCGGCCGTGACGAGCCTGAAGCTGGCCATCGTCATCGGATTCAGCCTGATGTTTGCTGCTGGACTGACAATTGGCCGATCCCATCAACCTGCCCTCGCTCCGCACCAAAATCGCTCCTGGCTCA
The DNA here is from genome assembly GCA_025450555.1 of Tepidisphaeraceae bacterium. Taxonomy (GTDB): domain Bacteria; phylum Planctomycetota; class Phycisphaerae; order Tepidisphaerales; family Tepidisphaeraceae; genus JANWHF01. The sequence goes on from JANWHF010000325.1 coordinate 2,818, forward strand.
GCGGGCAGCTCAACCTTACTTCATCCCAGGAACAGCAGATGCGGCAGATTTGGTCGGACGCCGCGGCTGCACAGGGTGACAACCGACAAGTTCGCGAACTCGATCGCCAGCGCGATCGGGCCATTCGCGCAATCCTGACGCCGGAGCAACGGTCACAGCTTGATCAGATCAATCATGATCATGATGCGGACGTTGCCGCCCTAAATGCGCAGCGCGATCGAATCGTTCAGGAAGCCAATGCCAAGACGCGCGAGATCCTCAATGATCAGCAAAGGGTGAAATTCGATGAGATTGAGAATGCGCATGGACATCGGCGAGGCCTTCCAATGAAGCGATTTCGGCAGCATTCAGCGGGCTCTTCCCTGCCAGGAACCCGCCCGGCGTCGGGCGTATTTCAGATGCATTAGATCATGTGTGAAAAACCAGCAACATTGGCCGGATTATGTCGTAATGGTTGAATAGAGAAGCAGTTTGAGCCGTTAGCCATCCAGTGGGAAGCAAATTGAAAATGAAGACACCGCAACATCAAAACCTTGCCACTGGCGGATTTACAACCAGGCTGAAGCAGAAGCTGTTTGGTGCCGGCGCGGCTGCTGGGATGCTGCTGATCGGGACGGTCGGATGGTGTCACGCAGCAGAGAAAAACGCTGCCGGCGACTTCCGCAAAAACGTCCAGCCGATTCTTTCCAAGTATTGCTTTGACTGCCATGGCGACGGCGAAAAAAAGGGAAATGTTTCCTTCGACAGCTTCAAAACAGATCAAGCCGCCGTTGAAGATCGCGAGCTGTGGTGGCGGGTGTTGAAGAATGTTCGCGCTGGTATCATGCCGCCGAAGAAGAAAGACCAGCCAACAGCCCAGGACAAGGCGCAATTGGCCGAATGGATTAAGTACGGCTCCTTTGGCATTAATGCCCAGTCCCCTGATCCCGGCCATGTCACGATTCGCCGGCTCAATCGCGTCGAATATCGCAACACGATCCGCGATCTGATGGGCGTCGATTTCAACACCACTGAAGAATTTCCGCCGGATGATACCGGCTACGGCTTCGACACCATCGGCGATGTGCTGAGCATCTCTCCCCTGCTGCTGGAAAAATACATCCACGCCGCTGAGACGATCGTGAACCAGGCCGTTCCCACAGTGGCCAAGGTCGCGCCAGAAACGACGCTGCTGGCCAAGCGATTCCATGGCGAAGGCATTCGCGGCGGCGAGCGCATTTCGTTCTACAAAAAGGCCGAGATCTATTCGCTGTTTAATGCGAACAAAGCTGGTGAATACGAGCTTCACCTGGAGCTGTCGGTCAATGGCTCATTCAATTTCGATCCCGCCAAGGCGAAGGTGACGTTCAAGGTCGATGACAAGGAGATGCTCACTGAAGAGTATCAGTGGCAGAACCACAAGGTGTATGTCTACGACCTGAAGACGCCGATGAGCGCGGGCGAGCATCGGCTGACGTTTGCCCTCACGCCCCTTTCCGGGGCACAAGATGATGGGAGCCAGACGTCGGTTGATTTTCGAGTCGTCTCCGTCCGCGTTCGCGGGCCGATGGATCCCAAACAGTGGATCATTTCGCCGAAGTATTCGAGGTTTTTCCCGCGCGCCGAAGCGCCGACCGATCCGACCGAGCGCCGCGCTTATACAAAAGAAGTTCTGCAGGCCTTTGCCACCAGGGCATTTCGCCGGCCGGTGGATCCACAGACGCTCGATCGTCTGGTGGGTCTTGCCGAGGCGACCTACAACCAGCCGGGCATGTCTTTCGAGCAAGGCGTTTCGCATGCGATGGTGGCGGTGCTGGCGTCGCCGAGATTCCTGTTCCGCATTGAGAAGTCGGAGCCGGGAACGGACAGCGCGCCGTGGTCGAATGTCGACGAGTATGCGCTGGCATCGCGTCTGTCTTATTTCCTCTGGTCCACGATGCCCGACCAGGAGCTGATCGATCTGGCGGCCAAGCATGAGCTGCGCAAGAATCTCGATAACCAGATCAAGCGGATGTTGTCCGACGATCGCTCCGAGGCGCTGGTCGATAATTTCGTGGGTCAATGGCTGCAGGTTCGCGACGTTGACGCCATATCCATCGACGCGCGTGTCGTCCTGGCACAGGATGCCGGCAAGGAAAAGGAACTCGAGCAGCAGTTGGCACAACTTCGCCAGCGATTTGCGCAGCAGCAGCCCAATGCCCAGGCCGGAGCCGGCGCTTCCGGTAGCTCGGGCATCGGACAGGCAAATGGTCAACGAGCGGGAGCGGGCAAAGGAGCTGCGACGCAGCCGGCAAACGGACAGCGCCAGTTCAACCGCCAGCGTCAATTCAATCGCAACTTTTTCCGGCCGGCGGTGCAATTGGATGGTCCGCTTCGGCTGGCGATGCGCCGCGAAGTCGAAATGTATTTCGACTATGTGCTGCACGACAATCGTAGCGTGCTGGAATTCCTCGACAGCGATTACACCTTCGTCAACGACAAGCTCGCCAAACTGTATGGAATCCCAAATGTAACCGGCCAGGACATGCGACGCGTGACGTTGCCGAAGGACAGCCCGCGAGGCGGCCTGCTGACGATGGGATCGATGCTCATCACAACTTCGAATCCGACGCGCACGTCGCCCGTGAAGCGTGGCCAATTCATCCTCGACAACATTCTCGGAATGCCCGCTCCCCCGCCGCCGGCGAATCTGCCGCCGCTTGAAGCCTCCGATAAGCCGGTGAATGGCCACGAGCCCAGCTTCCGGCAGGTGTTGGAAATTCACCGCAGTCACCCGCTGTGCAATTCATGCCATTCGCGAATGGATCCCCTCGGATTATCTCTCGAGAATTTCAATGCCTTGGGCATGTATCGCGAGAAAGAACGCGGACTGCCCATCGACGCAAGCGGGCAGCTTCTGACCGGCGAAAAATTCCACGATGCCCATGAGCTCAAGAAGATTCTGGTGGAGAATCATCGCGACGACTTCTATCGCTGCCTGACCGAAAAACTTCTGACCTACGCCCTTGGACGCGGGCTCGACTATTATGATGTCGAGACGGTGGACCAGATCGTTGATAAATTGAATCATCAGGATGGCAAGTTCTCGGCCCTGATCATGGGAATTGTCGAATCAGCGCCGTTCCAGGAACGGCGCAACTTCGGCAATCCGCCCGGCGAACCGGCGCGGCCTTCCCTCCAACGTGCTCAAACTCCGGATATCAGCCATGAAACACACGCAAACAGCTAACGCACTCAGTTCCGCGCAGCGTCAAGCCAATTTGAGCCGCCGCCGATTCCTTCGCGGCCTGGGCGTGTGCATGACGCTTCCGGCGTTCGAATCTCTGGTTCGTCCCGGGATGGCGATGGCCGCGGAAACAGCCGCGGGTGGCGCAGGCGCGCTGGGCGCTACGGCTGCCGGTGCTCCGCTTCGCATGGCGGTCGTCTATTTCCCCAACGGCGCGATTCAGGATGCATTCTGGCCAACCGGTGAAGGACGCGATTTCAATCTCAGTCGCACCATGAAGCCCATGGAGCCGCTGAAGGATAAGTTCCAGGTCATCTCCGGCCTGGACGACATCAGCGCCTTGCCCGGGGCCGACGGGGCCGGCGACCATGCCCGTGCCAGCGGAACCTTCCTGACCGGCGTTCGCGTGCGAAAGACTGCCGGCGCCGACATCCATGCCGGCGTTTCAATCGATCAGGTCGTGGCCAATCAGATTGGTCATCTGACTCGATTCCCGTCGCTGGAACTGACCTGCGACTCGGTTCGCAAATCCGGCAATTGCGATTCGGGATACTCCTGTGCCTACCAGTACAACCTCTCCTGGCAATCGCCTACGGTTCCCGTCGCGCCGGAGCCGAATCCTCGGCTGCTGTTCGAGCGCCTTTTCGGAGCCGGTTCTCATGGCCAGCGCGCCGCCAATCTTAAAGCGCGTCAGGCTCGCCAGAAATCGATCCTCGATTTTGTCATGGGCGACGCCAGCAGCCTCGAGAGTGATCTGGGCTCACGCGATAAGCGGAAGCTCGATGAGTATTTGACGAGTGTGCGCGATATCGAGAAGCGCATCGAAGCTTCCGAGAATTACGGGAAGACGCCGGACCCGAATGTCGAAACGCCCGAAGGCATCCCCGCCGATTTCGAGCAGTACGTGCAGTTGATGTACGACATGATGGTTTTGTCCTTCCAGACCGATTCCACGCGCGTCGCCACGTTCCTGCTGGCCAACGAAGGCAGCAACCGGCCGTTCCCGGAGATCGGTATTGCCGAGGGGCATCATGACCTGTCCCACCATCGCAATCGCAAGGAGATGATGGACAAGGTTGCCGAAATCGATCTGTGGTACATGAAGCAGTTCTCCCGCTTCCTGACCAAGATGGAGCAGACCAAGGATCTGGACGGAAATTCGCTGTTGCACAATTCGATGATCGTCTACGGCTCGGGCAACTCCGACGGCAATCGTCACACGCACGTGAATCTGCCGATCGTTCTGGCCGGCGAGGGCGGTGGGACGTTGAACCCCGGCAAATTCATCAAGGCTGGCGGACAACCATTCACCAACCTGCTGCTGTCGATGGCCGATCGAATGGGCGTGAAAAACGTGCAACACTTCGGCGATTCATCGCGTCCGATGACGTCGATTTAAAAACAATTATGCGATCTCGAATCGCGATGCGATTGATGGCGCTGGTGATTACCACCAGCGCCATTTTTGTTGCGCAATCTGCTTACGCTCAAGTCAACCCGATTCGGCTGAACACGATTGGCTATTTGCCGGACTCGCAAAAGCTCGCGTCTATAGTGGGATCGGGAGATTCGTTTACGATCATCCGTGCGACGGATCATGCCGTCGTTTATTCAGGAACCGTCGGCCCACGTGCTCTGAACGTCGATACGAACGAGCAGCTTGGGGTCGCTGATTTTTCGTCAGTTCGTGAGCCGGGCCAATACATTCTTGAGGTCAAAGGCGCCGGCACTTCACCGCCGTTCAAAATCGGATCAGATGTCTATGATCAGCCGTTTCGCGTCGCCATGATGGGTATGTATCTCTGGCGATGTGGAACGGCGGTTTCCGTGACCTACGATGGGAAAACTTTTGCCCATGACGCCTGTCATCTCGATGATGGCTGGCTCGATTTCGTCGGTGGTGGTCACAATCACAAAGACGGAACCAAAGGCTGGCACGATGCCGGCGATTACAACAAGTATGTCGTCAACGGCTGCTATTCAGCCGGCGTGATGCTCCAGGCGTGGGAGCATTTCGGCGCGCGACTCAAGTCGGTCCCCCTGAAGCTTCCTGAATCGGGTAACGGAACTCCCGATTTCCTCAATGAAATCCGCTGGGAGTTGGGATGGCTTCTGACGATGCAGATGGAGGACGGCCGGGTCTATCACAAGCTCAGCACCCAGCGCTTTGGCGGATTCATCAAGCCGGAGAAGGAAAAAGCTCCGCGCTTCTTTGTGCCATGGAGCAGCGCGGCGACCGCCGACTTTGCCGCGGTGATGGCCATGGCCGCGCGCGATTACCAGCCTTTCGACCCCGCCTTCGCGAAGCGCTGCCTCGAAGCAGCGAAGAAGAGCGAAGCCTATCTTCTGGCTCATCCCGAGGATCACCCCTCCGACCAGAATGGCTTTTCCACGGGACCCTATGCCGCGCGCGATCCGAGCTGCCGGCTTTGGGCCGACGTCGAACTTTGGGAAACGACCGGCGAAGCGCAATATCTCTCCGATTTCCAAACCCGAGCCGCGCGGCTTGGCCACAAAGTCGATCGCACCGCCGGCTGGGGAAACGTGACCGATCTGGCCATGTACGCCTATCTTCTTTCGACGCGAGCCGGTCGTGATCCGGCTCTCGTTTCCTCATCGCGGGCCGATTTGCTGGCAGTGGCCGATCAAGTTGTTAAGACCTCTTCCGCCCACGGATATGGCCGGCCCCTGGGAACTGCATATTACTGGGGCTGCAATGGCGATGTCGCCCAACAGGTCGAAACGCTCGAAGTAGCCCATCGACTTTCACCACGCCCGGAGTATCGCCAGACCGCCCTGTCGGCTCTCAATTACCTTTTTGGCCGCAACTGCTTTGGCCGGTCGATGGTGACTGGCTTGGGATATCAGCCCCCCCTGCATCCACACGACCGTCGATCCGGTGCCGATGGATTTGCATGGCCGGGCTACCTCGTCGGCGGTGGCTGGCCGCATCCGATGGATTGGCGCGATCAACAGGAAAACTACCGTGTCAATGAAATTGCCATCAATTGGAACGCAACTTTGATCTACGCTCTGGCTGATGTAATTGACGGGTAACTCTCACTAACGTGAAGTAAACTGGCCCGGTCGCCGCGATCGGCATCACGGCGCGCACAGGGCCACACCAGGGAACCTCAAACAACTGAGGAGGATCTATGATTCGAGGATTGCTGTCGGGAACGATCGTGTTACTTGCGGGCTCGGCGATGGCGATTGCCGCCCCCAAGGATGATGTGCAGGCGGCGGCCCAAAAGCTGGCCGATGCCAACAACTATTCGTGGAAGCAGACTTCGCCGCCGCCGGCTGCTGCGCCGGGCGGTGACAACGCCAACGGCGGACGTCGCCGCGGTCGCGGTGGATTTGGCTTCGGCGGACCGGTCGAAGGCAAGGTCGCGGACGGCTTTGTCATGGTGACGACGGGCACCGGCGATACCGCTCGTGAGTCGATCAGCAAGGGCGACAAGACCGTCATCAAGACCCAGGATGGCTGGCAAACGCCGGAAGAAATTCGCGCGGCTGCGGATGCCAACGGCAACGGCAATGGCGGCCGTCGGGGCCGCGGCGGATTCGGCGGTGCCGCCCGCGCTCCAGGTGGCCAGGCCGCAACGCTCGCCAAGTATGTCGCCGATCTGAAAGAAGCCGACGGAGCCTATCAAGGTGACCTGTCTGAAGAAGGCGCCAAGGGCTTCCTGATGGGTGGCGGCCGTCGCGGTGGTAACGGTGGCAATGGCGGCCCCGAAATCAGCGATGCCAAGGGCACCGCCAAGTTCTGGGTCAAGGACGGCAACCTGACCAAGTTCGAATATCATGTGACCGGCACGATCAGCTTCAACGGCAACGATCGTCCGATCGATCGCACCGTCACCGTCGAAATCAGCGACGTTGGCAGCACCAAGATCGCGGTCCCCGATGATGCGAAGAAAAAGCTCGAGTCGTAATCGATTTGGGTTTTGAGCAACGCATGACAATCTGCCGCCGGTGGCGAGACGTCCGGTTCGCCATTGGCGGCTTTGTTTTCACAGGGTTGCGTGACTCAATTCGCGGGCGGTGTTTCTCCCGCCCCCGGTACGCCACGGTACGCCGGGGGAGGGCTGGGGAGGGGGCCTGCGAGCCGACTGAAGATCCCCTACCCTACGCGATTACACGGGACAGGGAATGAGTCAGATGCCATCGATTGTGTGACGCGACGCGCGCGGACTTGCATCTTTCAGCGCCCGGCTGCGCCCAAGGCTCGCCGCTGGATCTCCATCAGTTGCTCGCACCCCACCACCGCCAGGTCCAGCATTTCGTTCATTCGCTTGCGACCGAATCCTTCCCCATTCTCCGCCGATCCCTGGATTTCCACGAACTTCCCGCCAGCCGTGTAGGCCACATTCATATCCACATTCGCCCGAGAATCGTCGAAGTAATCCAGGTCGAGCCGAACTTCATCATCGACGATGCCGACGCTGACGGCCGCCAGTTGATCGATCAGCGCCTTGCCCGGCTGATAAAGACTTCCGTCATATCGGGCGGGAACAAGCGTCTCGATCACCTGTCCACCGGGCGTCTTCATCCCCGGCTTTAGCGCGCCTGGCATCTCCACTGGCATGCTTCGCATCGCATCCACCATCGCAACATATCCGCCGCAAATCGCCGCTGTGCGCGTCCCACCATCTGCCTGCAGCACCTGGCAGTCCACCGCAATCGTGTGCGGCCCGATCTTCGATAGATCGATAATCGCCCGGAGTGTTCGCCCGATGAGTCTTTGAATCTCCGTCCCGCGCGAATCGGTATGACCAATCTTCGGCCAGGGCTTACGCTGAGGCGTCGAAGCCGGCAGCATTACATATTCCGCAGTGATCCATCCCCCCGCCCGGTCCTCCCTAAACCAGGGCGGCACCTCCCGCGTCACCGATGCCATGCAAAGCACGACCGTGTTCCCCTGCTCCCACAGAACCGAGCCTGCCGGAGTTTTGGTAAATCCCCGCGTCACTTTCACCGGCCGCAGCGCGCCTGCCGTTCGTCCATCATTTCGCATGGCTCGGGACTATACCGATATCGAAAACAAAACAGGAGTGGCGTGCCGTGCGTCGCGCACTCAAGGCATAGCAACGAATAATTGACGTGGTGTTAGACAACCGGCGAAAAGGCCGCTGGCGGCTCTGGCTTTTTTGGCTTGCGGGTGACGATCGGCAGGATCGTGGCGACCAGTAGAATGACTGCGACGATGGGCAGCGCGCCGCTGAAGGAGCCGGTGTGGTCCTTGACTTTGGCGACGAGCTGTGGCCCGGCGATGCCGCCGACGCCCCAGGCGAACAGGATCCAGCCGTAGATGACGCCCATGTAGCGCGTGCCGAAATAGTCGGCAGTGAAGGAAGGCATCGTTCCAAAGCCGCCGCCGTAATCCAGCAGCACGATGGCAAAGAGCGTCGCAACGGCGGTCATGGAATGCAGCTCGCGGACGAAAAAGAAGATGGCGATCTGCGTGGCGTAAATCAGCACGTAGGCGAGATTGCGCCCCAGTCGGTCCGAGATCGAGCCCCAGAAAAATCGGCCAAGGCCATTGAATAGTGCGATAAAACCATAAACAGCCACGGCTCGGGTCAGCTCGGTGCCAGTGAGCTCGCGCATGATGTTGACCGCATTGGAAATGAAGAGGATCCCAGCGGTCACGTTCAAAAAGAGCATCAGCCAAAGCGAATAAAACTGCGGCGTGGCCAGGGCCTGTGCGAGGGTGAAATCGCTCTCGGCGCCGGCTCGTGCGCCGATGGGTGAAGACTCGGGCGGATTGGAAAGACAGGCAGCGGCAAGTCCGCCGACGATCAGGAAGACCACGCCCGAAAGCGTGAAGATCGTCATGATGGTGTGGATATGCTGCGCGCCCATGACGATTGGCACATGGTGCGGCACTCGGTTCGCCAGCACGTCCTGCGCTTGTTTGGCTGCTGCGCGAAAAGAAGGAATGCTTTTAATGAGATTGTTATAGAAGAAGGCTCCGAGGCCGAATCCCATCACCACCATGCCGCTGCCCAGGCCGCGGCGTTTAGGAAACCACTTGGTGACGGTTGCGACTGGGGTCACATAGGCCAGGCCAAGACCCGTGCCCCCGATGATGCCGTAGGTGAGATAGATCCACCAGACGCCCAGTTGCGCCGTTCCAAGCCCGGCCAGGATATTGCCAAGACCCCAAAGCACCGCGCCGGTGACGGTGACCGCGCGCGGCCCGGAGCGATCCTGCCACCAGCCGCCGATGATGGCGCCAACGCCCAGAAAGAAAATTGAAAGCGAAAAGGCGAAGGTCGTCGTCGAATTGCTCCAGCCAAAGCTGGCGATCAGCGGCTGGGTGAACAGGCTCCAGGAGTAGACCGTCCCCAGGCAGATCATCGTGATCGTGCCGGCCAACGCTACGATCCAGGGATTTCGCATAAGGGCGTCCTACTCGGGAACCCGCCTAAATGCTGAAACGCGCGTCCGCCTCTGTTTAGCCGCTACCGATTGCGGTGCGCTTTTCGCGGCGCTCGCAGAAGCGCTCCGCTTGCGCGTTGCGGCTAAACTTGGCTTCTCAAAACTGTTGTCTTTCCCTGTCCATCAACTCTCCATCCGCATCGCCTTGTTGCGCGAGGCGTGCTGCGGCAGGTTTCATTTAGCGATTGTTTTGGGCTTATAGGTGAAGGAGATCTGTTTTGTCTGTCGCGGCTCAAGTTTGACGGAAATGTCCTGCGCCTCGGCTTCCAGCGTCGAGCTTTCATGCAGAACGGTGATCGTATATTCGCCCCCTGGCAGTCCGGTGATTTTGAACGTGCCGTCCGACTGCGTGACGGCAAAGAAGGGATTGCGCAGCACATGCACGTAGGCCGACATCCAGGGATGCATGAAGCAGCGGAAATTCATCTTGAATTCCGGCTGACGGAAAACCCTTTCCATCACTTGATCTTTTGAGGGCATCCCAAAGTTGAACGGCGTATTGTGCGAAGGCGTGCACATGACATTATGCAGTGTGGCATCGCTGTTACGGATCTCTAGCGTCTGGCCGACCATCACCGCCACCACGTGCGGCTGATACATGCACCCAACCTGATCGAGCAGCACCGAATGATCCGGCGTCTTGAACGGCTTTCCTTCCAGCCCCTTGCTCACATACACCAGCACGTTGGCGACTGTGTCGTTTGAACCATTGTGACCAATGACCACGGTGTCGTTGTTGGGGACGTCTCCTGAATAGCAATGCTTGCAGAATGCATTACCGCCGATTTCCTTGATGGGCTGCGGGGCGGGCTTTTCGCCTTTGAACAGGACGATGCCGGAAATCGTCCCGCCGTCGGCATTCTCGATTCCACCGACGTTGTATGGCGACAGAGATTGACCTTGCTCGGCAAAAGCTCCGGAAGAAAAAAGAATCAGGATTGAAAACAACACAAATGAAAACGTCTTCATGCATTTCCTCTTAACACAATACAGAATGGGTAAGCATAAGACCGCGTATCATGGCATTACTTCTTGGCCAGTGGCGCGGTCTTGTCGCCGGACTTGGTCTTATCGGCGGCGACGATTTTCCAGACCGATCCGCGCGTGCTGTCAAATGGATTCCAGGTGCCGTACTGGCTGGCGGCATTGGTGACGTAGAGATTTCCATCTTCGTCTTCGTTGCCGCTGGTGATGTTCAGCGAGGTGTGGAGCAGTTCCTGCATCTGCCATTTGCCGGCGGGGTCGCGCTCCAGGCCCCATACTCGGCCGGTGCCCCAGTCGCCAAAGAAATAGACGCCGTCGAGGCTGGGATAATCTTTCCCGCGATAGATGCCAATGCCGGCGATGCAGATGCCCGAATCGGCATGGCTGTATTCCGCGACCGGCAGCACGCCAACCACGGGCGTCTTTTCGCCGGCCTGTTCCTTTTCGATCGGGAAAGGATGGGTGCCGTCCATGAAGCTCCAGCCGTAGTTTTCGCCGCCCTTGCTGCTGGCGGGCTGAAAATCGACTTCTTCCCAGGTGTTTTGCCCGACGTCGGCGATGTAGAGATCACCGGTCTTGCGATCGAAGGAGAAAGTCCACGGATTGCGCAGGCCATACGCCCAGATCTCCGGCTTGGAGCGCTGCTTGATCTTAGAGAATTCCAATTCGCTCTTGCCGAAGAGAACCATGAGCTGCGGATCGGAAGCATGAGCGAAAGGATTGCTGTCGGGAACGGTGTAGCGCTGGTTGCCGGTGTTGTGAACGTCGATGCGGAGCATCTTGCCCATCCAGGTGCTGATGTCCTGGCCGGTGCTGAGGACATCGCCTTCCCAACCACCGTCGCCGACACCGATGTAGAGATAGCCATCCGGGCCGAACGCCATCTTCCCGCCATGGTGATTGCAGTAGGGATAGTCGATGCGGAGGATCGGCCGGGCGGAGTTCATGTCGGCCTTGTTCGGATCGGTCGTCGACACCTTGTATTGCACGATGAACGTCGCGCCGTTGAACCACATGTCGGCGTAGCTCACGTAAAACAGGCCATTTTCCTTGAACTTCGGATCGAACTCGATGCAGTAGAGGCCATTTTCCAGGAACTGGAACGAAGTATTGGCCAGGTTGCTGAAGAAGGGTTCATCGAGCACTTTGCCGTTCTTGTCGATGATCTTGATGATGCCCGGGCGCTCGCAGACAAAGAGCCGGCCGGTGCCGTCTTTTGGGCTGGCGACGTGAATAGGATCGACAAATCCGCCGGCCACTTCGACCAGTTGAATCGCCGGGTTGCCCGGAAGCTTGCCGCCGGGATGCGCGGTGTTCGAAGCCGAATCGGCTTCGGCGCTGCGCGCGGTCGATGAAAGAGTTGCTACAAGAGCTACAGCGAATAAAGCCAAAAAGACCCGGCCGAGATGAGTGGTCATGTCTCCTCCGCGAAGGTTCGCTGCACATTTGGAGGCAGACGTTTGATCCGAGGCACGTCCGCCGAGTGCAGCAGGTTCAATGAGATCAATTAAGAAGGGCAATCGAATTGCGGCAAACGTACCGCGCGGGCGGGGCGTGTCAATCATGAAATGAAGGGCGATCGGTCGAGCTATCAACTTTCAAATGAATGCCTGTCATTTCTTTTTGCCATCCGCTTGAATGGCGAGCAACGTCTGTATAATCCGCCCCATGATTTTGGCGGGGATAGATGAGGCAGGATACGGGCCGGTGCTTGGGCCGCTGGTGGTGGGATGCTCGGCATTTGAACTGCCGGGCAATCCGGATGAAGCGCCGCCTTGCGTGTGGAAGCTACTGCGCAAGCATGTCAGCAAGACGCGCTCGAAAGGTGGCCGCAAGATTCACGTCAACGACAGCAAGCAGGTTTATTCGCCGGGCATTGGGCTCAAAGAGCTCGAGCGATCGGTGCTGACGATCCTTGCCGCCAGCGGAGAATTTCCGGGCGATTTGACAGCGCTGCTTTCGCGCCTTTGTGGCGCGGTGCTGGAAACCGTCGAGAAATATCCGTGGTATGTTCGGTCGGAATCTGAGGCGTTTCCCTTCGAGCAGGATGCGGTTTCGATTCGCATGATGGCCAACGCGATGAAGCTTGAAATGCAGCGCGTGGGCACGCGGTGTGTTCATGCCGGCGCGCAGCTCGTGTGCGAAGCGGAATTGAATCGTATGTTCGACGCGACGCGCAACAAGGGCAGCGTGCTATTCACTCAGGCGGCAAGTCATATCGAGCACCTGCTCAATCACTTTGCCGACCAGGGGCTGATCATCACCTGCGACCGGCATGGCGGGCGCGAGCATTATGGCTCGCTGCTTCGGTTGATGTTTCCGGAATGGTCGCTGGAGATCGACCACGAAGTGTCGGAGCACAGCCAGTATCGACTTTGCCAGGGGAGGCAGACGGTCATCATCCATTTCCGTGAGAAGGCCGAGGCACAATGCCTGCCGGTGGCGTTCGCGTCGATGATCAGCAAATATCTTCGCGAGGCGATGATGCGGCGCTTCAACGCCTGGTGGGCGGCGCAGATGCCTGGAATCGCGCCCACTGCCGGTTACCATGGCGACGGCACACGGTTTCTCGGAGAGATCGATCGCCGGCGTCGGGAACTGGGCATTTGCGACGCGCAATTGATACGATCGCGATAGACGGAGGATTCATGGCGGTGGAGTTGTGGTCGGATCGAGTGGCAGTTGCGCGACCGGCTAACGATGCGCAATTGGCCGAGGACATCGGCACCGTCGAAGACATGCTGGCCCAGCGGCCATTGGATGCGGTTGTCGATTTTTCGTCGATGACATTCCTCGGTTCGACCGACCTGTCCCGCCTGATCGGACTTCGAAAAAAGCTTAATGCCGTTGAATCCAGGCTGCTGCTTTGCGGCGTGACCCATCAACTTCACGGCACCTTCCACGTCACCGGACTGACCAAGATTTTTACTTTTTCCAACGACGTGAGCACGGCCTTGGCTAGTCTGCAGTTGGGGCAGTAAAGGCAGGCAGACCACGGAGCTCATCAGCTCATATCGACCTATCAGAATTCGTTGCAAATAATTGTAATTTAACGACCTACGGACATCGAGCGGGCCATTGTGCACAAATCGTCGCACGTCCGATTAGAATTAGCCTTTCACCGTGGCTTAAGGTATTCTAAACTTCCGTCCCAACGATTCTGTTGTTCCGGCGGATTTCTCGGAGACCATTTTTATGGCCGACGCGCTCAAGCAGAACGAGGCAAAGCCTTTGGAAGATCTGGAGCATTGGGAAGAGTTTCTCAAGACTCGATACCCAGAGCCGCAACCTGCGATGGCGACGGTCGGCGGAGAGCCCGAGGGAGCGTTTCACCCCAAACGCGACAAGAAAAAGTTCCGCGACTATCGAGCCGAGGCCCGGCCGAGTGTGAAAGAGTTTTATCGACTCAATCACACGAACCAGACGCTCGATTTTGTGCTGGAGAAGAAGCGCCAGTTTCTGCCGCGCAATAAGCGCAAGATGGGCATCTGGGAAGCGATGGAGTATCTGAACACGCTCGTCGATGACAGCGACCCGGATACCGACCTTTCGCAGATCGAACATCTACTGCAAACGGCAGAAGCGATTCGCGCCGACGGCCATCCGCGCTGGATGATCCTTACCGGCTTGATTCACGACCTCGGCAAGATTCTTTGCCTGTGGGGCGAGCCGCAGTGGGCGGTGGTAGGCGATACGTTTCCGGTCGGCTGCGGCTATTCAGATAAAGTCGTCTTCCCCGAATTCTTCGTCTACAACCTCGATTATCAGGTTCCCGGCCTTCAGACTTCCTGCGGCGTTTATCAGGAAAGCTGCGGGCTGGACAAAGTGCATTTGTCCTGGGGCCATGATGAATACATGTATCATGTGACGGGCGAATATCTCCCTGAGCCGGCGCAGTACATGATCCGCTATCACTCCTTCTACGCGGCTCATCGCGAAGGCGCTTACGATCACCTGATGAACGATCACGATCGCGAGATGTTTGAGTGGGTGCGGAAATTCAATCCGTATGACCTGTATTCCAAAGGCGCGGAAAAGCCGAATGTCGAGGCGCTTCGGCCCTTCTATGAAGAGCTGATTGCGGAATACTTCCCGCCGATCATGCGGTGGTAGGAACGCAATCCCTTATAATCCGACTGAAAAAGCAAACAGCGTGTCCGACAGCGACACGCTGTTTTGCTTCCCGCCCCGGGTTGTGTTCCATCAGTGAGTGTTTTTATTTTCGAGCAGGCGCCGGGCGACGCGGTTCAAACCGTCTCGGGCCAGGCCTGCTATCAGGCCGATTTTGCGAGTCAATTGGCGGTCCCCCCTCAGCTCCGTTCTTGGCCGCTGGCCCACAGTTCTGACCCTTTTCTTCCCGGGCCTTTTTCTTCCAGTAGTTGGCGCGCTTCTGCTTGATCTCCTCGGGCAGCGGATTGGCGCGGATGAAGACGGCCGTCTCCTGAAGCATTTTGAAAAATGCGGAAAAATCCTCGCTGAAAACATACAGCCGGGTTTTGCGCACTTCGCCGCTGTTTTCATCGCGCTTGCCTTCGGTCAGCACGACGAAATGATTTCCATTTCCGGCGCGCTTCACCTGGGCGGCGTAGGTGCGGGGGCCGACCGACTTGAAATAGGTCTGAAACAGGATGTCGGAATCTTGTTTGGCTTCCGGTTTCGACGGACTTGCCACGGCAGACATATGAACCTCCATTCCCGAAAATCAAAGACGTAAAAATCCTCGCGCGTTGCGCCATGACCGGCGCAACGCGCTGAACCGATTAACGGTTGAACGCTCTTAGCGAAGTTAGTTGTAGCTGCGCAGGACGCCGATCACGACGCCCTGGATTTTGACGCGCCCCGCATCCACAATGCGCGGCTCCATCGACTTGTTGGCCGGCTGAAGACGAACCTTGCCACCGGACTCTTTATAGTAGCGCTTGAGGGTTGCTTCGCCGGTGTCCAGCAGCGCGACGACCTGCTCGCCATTGCGGGCATTCTCCCGCCGTTCGATCACGACATAATCGCCATCGCACAGATGATCGTCGATCATCGATTCCCCGCGCACGCGGAGCACATACACGCCGCTGCGCGACTGGAACATCTGTTCCAGATCGATCTCTTCGCGGTTCTCGACCGCTTCGATCGGCGAACCCGCCGCGATGTTGCCCAGCAGCGGGAGCTTGGTGGAACGCTCCTCATCAGGCAGCTTCTCCTCAGCGATAATCTCAAGCGAGCGTGCCTTGTGCTTGTCGCGCCGCAAGACGCGCTTGCGCTCTAAAGCCC
>JANWHF010000326.1 GCA_025450555.1 Tepidisphaeraceae bacterium
AAGCCGGATCGATAACATTGGCGGCCGGGGCGGCACAATTCGGGCTTGGAATGGTCGCCGTCGGGACCAATGGGCTGCTGCGTATGATAGCACCAGCAATGGCCGCTGGGGTCAAGAAAATCGGCTTCTTCGCTGGGAATTCCATCCAGCATGAAATACTTCTTGGACCTCAGGTCGCCGCAGAACGGGGTCTGAAGCACGTGTATATCTTTCATGACGCCTCTCCAGCTTTATGTAGCAGAGCCTTCCAGGCTGTGAAAGTTCACAGGCTGGAAGCCTGTGCTACGTTTTCACGCATTCAGCTTCGCCAGAGCCCGGCGGACCAGCGCCTGGGTCAATGGGATCTTATATTCGTTTTGCTCCATGGGCTTCGCGCCATCGAGAGCGATCTTTGCCGCCTGGGAATTGACCTCATCGCTCAGCTTTTTACCGACGAGGAACGCCTCGGCTGCCGGGACGCGCCAAGGGATGGTCCCTACGCCGCCCAGCACCAGTCGAGCTTGGCGAACAGTTTTATCGGGCGCTAAATCAATCGCCGCGGCCACCGCTGACATCGCAAAATCCAGCGAATCGCGTTCTTTGAATTTCAGATAAGTCGAGCGGGGCGAAGGGGCCGCCGGAATCTGAATCTCAGTGACGATTTCGCCTTCCTTGAGCACATTTTCCCGTCGGACATTGGTCGCCGGCAGGATGAAAAATTCGCCTAGAGGCATCGTCCGCTTGCCATCGGGCCCGGCAATCGTCACCGTCGCATCCAGCGCGATCAGCATCGGCGCCAAATCGGACGGATGGACATAATTGGATTTCCCGCCGCCGAAGATGGCATTGTATTTATTCTCGCCGCCCTTGGCGAAGCATTCGTCGCCGCCTTTCTTGCGGCAGTTGTAATTCTCCAATCGGAAATACCAGCATCGCGGACGCTGGCACAGATTGCCGCCCACCGTACCCAGATTGCGAATCTGCGGGGTGGCGATCGAGAAAGCCGCCTCGGCCAGGCCGGGATATTTGGCCCGCACTTCCGGATGCTCTTCCAGCGTCGAAAGCACCACCAGCGCGCCCAGTTTCAGGCCGCCTTTGCCATCAGCTTCGATCTTGTCCATGCCTTGGATCGTCTTGAGATTGACGACCCGCGGCGGCTTGACAATGTACGCCTTCAGTGACGTCAGCAGATCCTGCCCGCCGCCCATGGGCATCGGCTGCTGATCCACATCCGCCTTGGGGTCGGTGGGTTTCAGCAATTTGACGGCATCCTCGACGGTGGCGGCATTGGCCCATTGAAATGAGTTCATGTCATCCTTTTCTGCATCGCGATGATGCCGCTGAGGATCTTGTCCGGAGTAATGGGAAGATCGCGCACGCGCACGCCGCACGCGTTGTAGACGGCATTGCAGACCGCGCCGACGCCCGGCACATTCGCGCCCTCGGCCATGCCGATGACCGCCTGCCGATCGTCTCCATCATCGATAATCGGGATCATCTCGGGAATCTCGAGCGTGCCAGGGATCTTGTAATCGCCAAGCCCGGGATTGACCATCACCCCCAGATCGCTGTCCATGACGCGCCCTTCATACAGCGCCATGCCCATCGACTGAATCATGCCGCCGTTGATCTGGCTATGCAGCGCGGTGCGATTCAAAGGCAATCCGCAATCCTGCACGTGGCACATTTTCACGACGCGAACGTGACCGGTTTCAATATCGACTTCCACTTCCGCGAATGAAGCGCCGTGGACACCACTGGATGAAAGGTTTGGCTGCCACTTTCCGTGTGCCGTTAAACCCGCCTCGGGCAATGCCGCGCAAGCCTGTTTCCAGGGCAGCGATTTTCCATTGCCCATGACGCGCCCCTGGTCGAAGACGACACCATCCGCCTGCGCGCCCAATAGCGGTGCCACGCGCTTGGCCATTTCAACGCGTGCGTTATAGGCCGCGTCTTTGACGGCAGGTGAAAGCGAGGCAGCCGTGGTCGAGCCACCCGAAGCATTGGCATTGCCCAGCTTCGAGCTGCCGATGTGCTCGACCACATCATTCATCTCCAGCCCAAGCTCTTCAGCAACGATCGCGCGAATGTAAGTTCGCGTGCCGGTGCCCAGATCCTGTGACCCGACGGCCGCGATGACCGATCCGTCCTTGCCGATGGTGACATCCACCTGGCACTGGGCATTTCCACCGCCGCCCCAGGCGCCGATGCCGCAACCCATGCCGCGACGGAGATTGCCTTTTCCCTCGCCGGGCGTCTTGTTGCGATTTTCCCAGCCGATTTCTTTTGCGCCGCGATCCAACTGCCGATGCCAGGCGGCATCCTGCACGTTCTTCTTTCGGAATTCGACCGGGTCCATGCCGATCTTGTAGGCCAGTTCGTCCATCAGCGATTCCATGGCAAACGATGCCTGCGGATGGCCGGGGGCCCGCATCGCCACCGAGGCGTCTTCGTTCGTGTGAACCGCCTGCGCTTCGCGATACGTATGCTCGGCCTTGTATTGATAGGGCTGGCCGGCGAGGTTGGAATTGCCGATGCCGGGCAGTGCATATTGCGTCGCCATCACGGCAACGAGCTTGCCGTCCTTGCTTGCGCCGGCTTTGAATTTCTGAATCGAACCCGGCCCGTTGCCGGCGGCGAGAAATTCTTCTCGCCGCGTCAGGGCCATCTTCACCGGCGCGCCAACTTCCTTGGCCAATCTGCAGGCCCATTGCCCGGCGATGCCGATGCCGAATTTTGAGCCAAATCCGCCGCCCATGTTCTGGACGATTGATGTCACCTTATTCTGCGGCAATCCCAGCTCGCGGGCTGAATCGCCGGGAATGGTGAAGGTTCCCTGGGTGGAGGCATAAACCGTTGCAGTGTCTTTGCCATTGAAATCGGCGGTAATGCTGTGTGTTTCCAGACAACAGTGATGCAACATCGGCGACGTATATTGCGCCTCGATCACCGCATCGCACGATTCAAGGGCCTTTGCGGTCTGCTCCGCGTCTCCCTGTTTCTGGATCCGGGGCGGCCTCGCAACGACCTGCGGCGCATTGGGCTGCAACGCCTCTGCTCCCTTGACCACGTGCGGCAAATCCTGGAACTCCACGACAATCGCGCGGGTCGCATCTTCCGCGACTTCAGGCGTCGTTGCCGCCACCGCGACAACCGGCTCACCTTCAAAGCGCACCTCGCCGCCGACGTTCACCACCGCTAGAACCGCTTTAACGCCCGCAAGCTTTTTCGCCGGCTCCAGATCGAGCTTGGTGACCTTCGCATGCGCGCGGGGTGAAGCAAGAAATCGCCCAAAGAGCATGCCCTTCGGGCGGACATCCTGCGTGTAGATCGCGGTGCCCGTCGCCTTGGCCGCTCCGTCCACGCGGATCATCGGCTTGTTGAGCAGGCGGTGTTTGTCATTGGCGCCCCAGGATGGGCCGCCGTTGTCGTCCACCTGGATTTCGACTTCGCCGACCGGCACGCCATCGACGATCTTTGGGACTTTGACGGTTTTCTTTGCCATGGATGGCCCTCGGTTGGCCGCCGCGATTGACTGCGGCAGCACGCGAGAATCAAAAGCAGTTATTTCCGATTCGCCTGCGCGGCCGCCTGGGCCGCGGCAAAAACGTGTGGATAGGTGCCGCACCGGCAGAAATTGCCCCGGCACGCCTCGCGAACCTGTTCCTCGGTTGGATTGGGGTTCTTGGCCAGCAGCGCGCTAATCGTCGTGACGAAGCCTGGCGTGCAAAATCCGCACATCATCGCGTCTTTTTCGACGAATGCCTTCTGCACGGCATTCATCTTGTCCGGCGTCCCCAGCCCCTCGACGGTCGTCACCTTCTTGCCCACCGCATCGCAGGCCAGCACGCTGCATCCGAAGACCGGCTTGCCATCGAGCAGCACAGTACAGCCGCCACAGGTCGCTTCGTTGCAGACGAGCTTCGCTCCGGTGATCGGCGGATCGAGCCGATCGCGCAGCGCGCTGAGCAGCGTCGTTCGCGGCTCAACCGTCACCGCGCGTGCCTGATCGTTCACATTCAATGTGACCTTGACCGGCCCTTCGATTGGCGTGTTAAGGGCGTCGGCCCCGGGCGGCGACGGTTCGACCGCCTTGGTCGATTCGGCCAGCATCGTCTCGGCCGATACCGCGGCGACGCCGACGCCTTTAAGAAAAGTCCGCCGACTCCAGCGGGAAGACGGAAGAGCAGCAGGGTCTTGCGGTTTGTCGGGCATGAGGCGCTCCTTCAAGAGGAGAGGAACGGAGTTCAATGGGAAATCAGCGTAGTGATGACACGCTCAAGCGTCAACCGAAAGTTGTTGTGTTGCAGGTAATGGAGCGGATCAGAATTTATTCCACAAGGGGTGATGAGTGTCGATATCCCAGGTTAGCCGCGACGCGCTAGCGGAGCGCTTTCTACGAATGGAGCAAAGCGCTCCGCTGTCGGGTCGCGGCTAAACTTGGCTGACTGCGACGCTCGTCACTTCGCGCTCTGTGGATTATGCGGCTTTATTCGTCTTCTCACCCTTTTCCATTTTTTCGCCCGCTTTTTCCCACCCGCTGATTCCCGCGACCAAATGTTGCACGTTGGTGTAGCCCAGTTCGACCGCTTTCTTAGCCGCGGCACGATAAGCCATGCATTGCGGGCCGCCGCAATAAGCGACGATCAACGCATGCTTGTCCTTGGGAAGCAGTTTCGCCAGGTCATTGGGATGAGCTTCAAAGTCGATCGCGCCGGGGATGTGGCCATCCTTATATGAATCGGTGCCGTTGGCGTCGATCAGCGTCACGCTCTTATTGGCCATCGCCGTCTTCAATTGCTTGATGCTGATTTCCGGATACTGATTCGAATCCGCACTGGCTGCCGAAAGCATCGCCGCCGAAATCGCCACGCCCAACATCACTGCACACGCTGTAAACCAACGACGCATGAAATCCTGCCTTTCCACTTTTGAATCAACCATCGATTCACGATAACTGCATCGATTCTAGCCCATCATGATTCACTCGACATGTAAAAAACTGGATCACTTGTTTTGCGATCCCAGCAGTTTGAATACACTTCGACTCCTTGAATATTGCAAATAAACGATTTGCTCACGATCTGATCCCCTCCCCAGGTACTCCGGGGGAGGGTCAGGGTGGGGGTTTCAGCCGGATCGCGCTCAATCATCCGCAGGACTTTCTACCTCAAACCCCCACCCCGGCCCTCCCCCGGAATACCGGGAGAGGGAGAAGAAACCTAGTCGCGATTGTGACCGGCATCCTGCTCGCCGTGATGCTTGCCGGATGCGCGGCGCGAGAGAATCTGCCGGCTTATCCCTGGAGCGGCTCAGCCGACGCGATTGCGGTCCTCTCGCATCGCGCGCAGTCCATCAAAACTGTCTCAGCCCAATGCCAGCTCACCCTGACCCGGGCCGACGGCCAGAGCGTCCGTCTCGACGGCGCGATGGCGATGAAGCCGCCTGATTCAGTTCGGCTTCGCGCCTGGAAAATGGGGCAGGCGGTTTTTGATTTAACCATTACGAATGTTCAGGCGTGGGTGGAGACGCCTTCCGATCGCGATGCCCGCGACCGCGTTTTGCCGGCCAGTGCCAGCGCGGGAAAGATGGCGCGGGCCTGGGCGCTTTTGTCGGGCGCATTTTTCACCGGTGATGATCTGCATGTGATCGATCGTGGCGGGCCCCGATTCATGCTTTGGCGCACGATTGAGGGAAGCCGGGTGGAATGCGAAGTAGATCGCGCGACGCTGACGCCTCGCGTTTATTCGATGATCGATCCGACCGGCCGGCGCAGGCTCGAACTGATCGAAGACCATTACAAGGAAATCGGCGGCATCGCCTGGCCGACGCGCATGACCGCTCATAGCGATCAGGGAACAGTGGTCGTCGAGATGAGCGACATTGAGCTTAACATCGATCTTCCGCCGGGCGCATTTCGGCCGCCGGCTCGGGCGCAGCGACTTGCAGAATGAGGAGCGAGGCCAGTGAGTCGAGTATCGCGGCTGCTTCTCTTTCCCATCCAGCATCCGATCGCAATGCTGTCGATCGCGCTGGCACTGGCCCTGGCGGCGATCGTTTCCGTGAGCCGAATTCATCCCGATGCGTCGCTTGAAGCGATGTTCACCCGCCATAGCGCCGCCGGCTCCGCTCTGTCGCATGTGATGCGCGATTTCGATGCCGTCGATGAATTGCTCGTGCTCGTTTCGCTGCCCGACCAGAAGTCGCAGCCGAATCCGGATCTATTGCTGAGCTTCGCGCAGCGATTCGAAGATCAGGTGAAGCGCGCGCCCGAATCGGCAAAGCTCGTCGATTCGGTCATCTACCGGGCCGATTCACAGACAATCGAATATTTCGAGAAGGTCCTCGTTCCCTCCGCAATTTTTTATCTCGATGACGCGACTTTCGCGGCAGCCATGCATCGCCTGACGCGCGAGCAGATGCAAAAGCAGATCGAGCAGGACCAGGCGATGATGGCCACGCCGGGGCCGGCGGCGGGCGCGCTGGCCAAGACCTTCATGCAGGATCCGCTTCGCCTGCGGGAGTTTCTGCTCGATCGGCTCAAGGAACAGGCGCCGTTTCATACGTATCAGGGAAGCAATGCTTTTCTGTCGCCCGATGGGCGGAATCTGCTGATTCGCGTGCGCGGCCGCAAGCCGCCGGACGATCTGGATTATTGCCAGGCACTGGTTCGAGAGATCGACGCGTGCGCGAAGCGCGCCAATTCAAATCAATTGACCGTTCAACTGGCCGGCTCTTATGCCATCGCGGCGGACAGTGGTCGGGCGATCCGATCCGACATGATTTCCAGCGTCACCGGATCGATCATCTGCCTGCAGATTCTGTTTCTGCTGGCCTATCGCGGAGCGTTTCGGCTCTTCATCGTCGCCCTCGCTCCGATCGCGCTGGGCATTTTGCTGGGCTTTGGCGCCTATGCGATTTTCCATACGGGGCTGACGCCGCTCGCGGGCGTTCTTGGGGGGATCCTCGCCGGGATGGCGATCGATTATTCCGTCCAATATCTCTCGATGTACGAAAGTCGACGCGAAAGCGGTGCGCCGGCACTTGCTGCTGCAAAAGAAGCGACGCTTGGCGTGACGCCAGCGGCCACCGCCGCCTGGGCGACATCAGTCGTGGGATTCCTCGCCATCGCGGCGTCAAGCGTGCGAATGCTGCGCGATTTTTCGATCCTCGGCTCGATCGGGCTTGCCGGGGCATTTGTCAGCGTCGTGATGCT
>JANWHF010000327.1 GCA_025450555.1 Tepidisphaeraceae bacterium
ACGACGCCATGCATCGCCGCCCCGGCGACGATCGACTTGGGCAGCGTCGATTTGGCAATCGTCGGCACCGTCGTCAGCGGAGCGGTAATCGCCTGCACGAACGGCTGCGATGTGCTGGACCCATAAACGCCATCGCCGCTGTATGAAGCAATAATGGGGTCGGACCCCGTTTCCAGCGATGATGTCGTGAACGTCGCCGTTCCACCGCTTCCAACGGGTGACGTGCCCAGCACATTTCCATTGAGGGTGAAGGTGACCGTGCCCGTTGGCGTTGGACCTTGAGCGGATGGAGTGATCGTGGCCGTGAGGGTCACCGCAGTATTAGCCGCGGCACTGGGCGCTGACGAAGTCAGGGCGACAGTCGTCGCCACCGCATTGGCCGGCGGCGAAATCGTTTCGGTCAATGGTGCGGAAGTGCTGCTGGAATAGCTGCTATCGCCGCCGTAGCTGGCGGTGATGTGATCTGTCCCCACCGGTAGCGCGCTGGTCGTGAAGGTCGCGGTACCATTTACGAGATTCGCCGATCCAAGGGCATTTCCATCTCGGGTGAAGCTTACCGAGCCCGTTGGCGTCGCACCCGTTCCGCTCGATGAGGCAACCGTCGCAGTGAGCGTGATCGATGTATCTGCCGCGGCCGAGCTTGCGGTCGTGTTTAGCGTCGTCGTCGAAGCGGCGGTAGTCGCGGCCGGTGCAACGTCAAACTGGAACCCAGCATCCGAGAACGGCCCGCCGCTGTAAACAAATGACGTCAGCACATTATACGTCGGATGTGAGGGCGATTTGCCGGCCAATGCCGCCGGGCTGTCGGTCGTGGTGAAATCAAATCCGGTCAAAGAATGGCCCGGGGTGATCGCATTAGACGAAGCAACCCATTCGATTGCCGTCCCATCGGTCGAGTTGTTCGTTCCGGTCAGCGTGTTGGTCCAGCCGCTGGGGTTGGAGACGGCGCTGGGCGATGAGGGGAGGAAATCCCCCGCGGGGATCCAGGCAAACCAGAAGGTGCCGATGTTGGTCGTACCGGTGTCGTTGACCGTGATGTCGTAATGGTAAACGGGGTTGGCCTGGGTTCCGGTGGTTGATACGAGCGTCAACTGTCCCGTGGCCGATTCGCTTAATAACGTGCGTGACTCCAGCGGTTCAATGGGTTGGAAAAGTGGCTTTCTGGGAAGTCTGCGCCGACGGGGTGGGCGCGATGAATTTGCGACAGAAAACAAACGATAAAACGTCTTGCTGATAATGGCTTCACTCCTGTTAGGCACTATGTGTCATTGATAACCCCCAGCGGCTCGTTTTTGCTTGAAAATGCAGTATTTGCAGTCGGTTCGACTTGCGCGAGTTAATGCGATTACAACCCAACACGGAGCGTCGCATTCGCATGGCAATTCGATCGAAACGTTGGATGGTGGGAGTGGGCGTGCCGCTGGCAGCCGTTGCCCATGCCCGGGCCGACGACAATTCGATCAGTTATGCGCACGAGGTCTATGCCGAAGATCATGACCGGATGACGGTTCAGACGGATACCGTGCTGGTTCACGGCACCGTCAGCCGCTGGCTCGATCTGACCGCCCGCGGCATCTACGACGGCATCTCCGGCGCAACGCCCACCGGCGCCCCGCCGGTTGATCAGCTCAAGTTGCAGAACCCGCGCACGCATACGCCGATTCCCCCTTCGACCATCACGGGTTATGCGCTGCCATTGCATGGCGTTTCCGGCGCTTCGCCGCCGCACATCACGCCCAACGATGCGGTTCCGCTGGCTCACAGCGCCGATATCCGCCGGGCGTTTGATCTGAGCGCCGGCTTTACCTCAGGCATCAATCGCATTGTCCCCGAGTTCAGCTACAGCAAGGAGCACGACTACATCTCCTATGGTGCCGCGCTCAATTACTCGATCGAACTCAATGAGAAGAATACGACGCTGAACGTCGGCTGGTCGCACGATTACGACCGCGTGCTCAACAATCGCTTCACCTACATCACCAGCCGAAAGATTAAAAGCACGGATGATATTGTCCTCGGCGGCTCGCAAATTCTCACTCCCGGCACCCTCTTTACCGCCAGCGGCACCTTTGGATTTTCCGAAGGGTACCTCAACGATCCGTATCGCAGTGTGGTCTTCGAAGAGACACAGCTCGATCCCAACGGCCGCGTGATTCTCAACGGCGAAAAACGCCCGTCGAACCGCGATTCGCAGGCAATTCTCCTCTCCCTAACGCAGGCCATAAAACCCTTGAACGCCAGCATCGAAGGAAGCTATCGCTTCTACCACGATTCGTTCGGGATCAATGCCAACACCTTCGACATCGCCTGGTTCCAGAAGTTCGGGCAGGCGGTCGTCGTATCGCCATCGTTTCGCTACTACCGTCAAAGCGCCGCCGATTTCTATGGGATCCAATTCCCCGGCGACCCGACATTCAATCCGTCCCGCGTGCCGAGGTTTTATTCCTCCGATTATCGCCTGTCGGCCCTCGAAACATTTACCCTCGGTCTGCAGGCCAACGTCAAATTGCACGAGCACTGGAATCTTCAATTGGGATACCAGCGATACTGGATGCGCGGCTTGGATCATGAAGCGGTCCAATCCACCTACCCCGCGGCGAGCATCTACACGATTGGGTTGAATTTTACGTTTTAGCGGAGCAGAAGAGATTCGCCACGGAGGCACGGAGACACGGAGGTCAGGTCTTGCTGAAGTATGGGCCGATGCGAGGACAGTCAACTGAATCAATTCACAAACAATATTCTTCGCGTTTCCTTCGTGCCTTCGCGTCTTTGCCGTCGATTTAATCTCGTCG
This sequence comes from Tepidisphaeraceae bacterium, assembly GCA_025450555.1. GTDB lineage: Bacteria > Planctomycetota > Phycisphaerae > Tepidisphaerales > Tepidisphaeraceae > JANWHF01. The sequence goes on from JANWHF010000327.1 coordinate 2,796, forward strand.
AATCAAATCGACCGCAAAGACGCGAAGGCGCGAAGTCAGCCGCAAAGGAACTCTTTAAAAACAGAATTCAATTGACCCTCTCGCGCGCAGGGGGCTTGTTCCAGCAGAACCAGACCTCCGTGTCTCCGTGCCTCCGTGGTGAATAGGAATTCGGGAGCGACGCCATGATCCAACCGACGGCCGACACGCTTGATACGGTGCTGTCGCGCATTGAGGCTTCGGCGCAGCGCCAGGCCGCTGGAGACTATTCCCAAGTTACATGCCGGGCGATGAGCACGCCGGTCCGGCTCGTGTTTCGGGCGCCCAATCCCGCGCTGGCGGATGAATTTCAGCGCACGACTATTTCATGGATTGCGAGATTCGAAGCGCGATACTCCCGATTTCTTCCCCAAAGCATCGTCGGCCAGATCAATTCCAGCGCCGGCGGCGATTGGATCGAGCTGGATGAGGAAACTGAAGAGCTTTTCTCGGTCTGCGATCAAATGCACGCCCTCTCGCGAGGCATCTTTGATCCGGCCGCCCTGCCGCTTCTGCGATTGTGGGATTGGAAGGCAAATTCACTCAAAATTCCCGATGAATCGGCCATTGAAATGGCGCGCGAATTGTGCGGGTGGGAGAAAGTCCATCGTCGCCCGCGCGCGATTCGTCTTCCGATTCCAGGCATGGGCATCGATCTGGGTGGAATCGGAAAGGAATATGCCGTCGATCAGGTCCTGCACATGGCCCGCGAACGCGGCATCCATGACATCATGATCGATATTGGCCAGGACCTTCGCGTCAGCGGGCGTCCGCCGGGCCGCGATGGATGGTACATCGGCCTGGAGGAGCCGGAGCAGCCCGGCCAATGCTGGACCGCCGTTCGGCTCACCGATCGTGCAGTCGCCACGTCCGGCGATTATTTCCGCTCCTTTGTACGCGATGGGCGACGCTATGGCCATATTCTTGATCCGCGGAGCGGCCGGCCGGTCGAGAGCGGCTGCCAGGCGGTCAGCGTGATCGCGCCCAACTGCGTGCTCGCAGGAATTCTTTCAACAGCTGCTTTCATTCTCGATCCGCTGGAAGGGCTCGATCTGATTCAGCAGCACGGCGGTGTCGAAGCCGCCATCACCACGCAATCCGCCCGCCATCTGACCCGGAGGTTTTCATCCTATGTGCCGGCATAACTCATTTATCGTGCGCGCGTCGCTTGTCGCGTGTCTGCTGCTTCTGCTTCCGGTCTTTTCCATCGGCTCTCTCAAGCAGGGAGACCGCATGCCCGACCTGGCTTCGTACAAACTCGAAGGCCGACTTCCCGAAAAGCTCCAAGGCCGCGTCGTCCTGCTCGATTTTTGGGCGTCGTGGTGCGGGCCGTGCAAGCTGTCATTTCCGGCGATGGAGAAGCTGAATCAGGAGTATGAGAAAAAGGGTCTGACGATTGTCGCTGTGAGCGTCGATGAGAAACGCGAGAATATGGAGCGCTTCCTGAAGGAAATGAAAGTTTCATTTCCTACGGTGCGTGATGCCCAGCAGAAATTGGTAGCTGCCACGGATGTGCAGGCGATGCCAACGTCGTTTCTGATTGACCGCACCGGCAAGGTACGATTTGTCCATGACGGCTTCCATGGAGATCAGACCGTCAAGAAATACCACGAGGAAATCAAACAGCTTCTGAAGGAGGGTGGCCGATGAAGACGTTCACTAATCCTGCGACCGATTCGATGCCGCACGCTGCAAAACTGTTCCTCGTGATCGCCCTTCTTTTGTCCGCTACGGGCTGCGCCGTCGTCAAGCCCTGGCAACGCGAGACGCTGGCCGATGCGATCATGCAGCCCGACCGCGACCCGATGGGCAGCGGCTTGATCGACCACGTTTATTTCTCGCGCGAAGCCGCAAGCGGCGGACGTAGTGTGGGGGGCGGTGGGTGCGGATGTAATTGACCGAATCGCGGGAACGTGAACGAAAAACCTGACTGCCGCGCAGCGCCCTGATCACTTTAGGCGCCCCTTTGTGGGGGCGCGTCTAGCGGTATGGAAGCTCGTGCCGCTCGAAAGTGACGACCAGCGCGGATCCACAAGTCGACAAATATCGTCGCGCGGGACACGCATTGGACGCGCCCCACAAAGCGGTGGCTAAAGGAAGCATGACGCCGCAGTGTGGCGGCAGCGCAGACATCTGACCCATTAAACTGCAACCAGCCTCAATTGGCGCAGCTCTGCTCGGATTCAAATCTAAGTGCAAAGAATGCATTTTTGTTCCAAACGCGATTGCGCTGCGCGCATGATCATCGGCCGGCAATTTCAAGACGGCCGCCGCTTTCTTATCCACTCCTGCTAAGCGGCAGACGCCGCCGGACAAACCTTCACCCCTCCGGAAAGGAGATCGAGGATGCGAAAAACTTCTACCCTACGAAATTTGGTCGGTCGCCGTGTGCGCCTGGCTCATTCCACTCCCTGTTCATGCACGGTCGAGCCGCTCGAGCGCCGTTGCATGCTGAGCGCGGGCTACGTCCAGACCGCTCTGACCTCCGATATCCCCGGCTTCGCGCCGAACACCGACCGTAACCTGACCAATCCGTGGGGGTTTTCCGAAGATTCCAAAGGGCAGTTCCGCGTGGCGGCCAACGGTTCGGGTAGAGGTATCTTGCTCGATTCACAGGGCGAAAAATCAGGAGCCGACATCATCATCCCG
>JANWHF010000328.1 GCA_025450555.1 Tepidisphaeraceae bacterium
GAATGTCTTTGCGCCGGCCCGCCTCGCGCAGCGACTGGTGCCAACCATGCGCCGCCAGCGCGGCGGGAAGATCATCAATATCTCCGGCGGCGGCGCGACATCGCCCAGGCCCGATTTCTCGGCTTATGCCGCCAGCAAATGTGCGCTTGTGCGGCTCACCGAAACACTGGCGGAGGAATTGCGCGACAGCCGAATCGATGTGAATGCGGTGTCGCCCGGCGCGATGAATACTCGCATGCTCGAAGAAGTGATTGCCGCTGGCCCAAATGCCGCACGGCGCGAATATGAGTCAGCCCTGAAGCGCCAAAAAGAAGGCGGCACGAATGCGACTCGAGCGGCGGGACTCGTCGCCTGGCTCGCGTCATCCGCCAGCGATGGAATTACCGGAAAGCTGATCAGTGCCGTCTGGGATGACTGGGAGCGCCTCGATCAGCGACGACATGAGTTGGAAAAGACGGAGCTTTTCACGCTTCGGCGGGTGAGCTGAGACAGCCGATGCTAGCCGCGACGCGATAGCGGAGCGCCTGGGACAAAAAGGGGATAAGTACATTTATTGCGGGTCAAAAAATGTACTTATCCCCTTTTCCGCGCCTTATCCCCTTTTCCGCGCCGAGTTTGAAAAGAGCCGCGCACGAAGTAAGCGGATTCGGCGCGTGGAGCGCATCTGGACCGCTTACTTCGTGCGCGGCTCTTTTAAGTCATCTACGATCCGTGCTTGTCGGTTATCGTGAATTCGCGGCGGCAGCGGACTGCCGCCCTCCAGAGCAGGATTTTTGGCGAAGGAAAATGATGCGGGTTGCGATCGTTGGATGCGGATTGATTGGGCGGAAGCGAGCGAAGGCGCTCGGCGAGGATACGCTCGTTGTGTGCGCCGACATGGTGCTCGATCGCGCACAGTCCCTGGCGATGGCTCATCAGGGCTGCACCGCCTCGTCAAATTGGCGACAGGTCGTGACGCGCAAAGACATCGAAGCCGTCATCGTGGCGACAACTAATGATGCGCTCGCAGAAGTTTCCATTGCAGCGGTACAGGCCGGAAAACATCTGCTGGTTGAAAAACCCGCCGCTCGTAATTCAGCCGAGCTGACGCTGGTGATCGAAGCTGCAAGCCGATCTGGAATCATTGCCAAGGCCGGATTTAATCATCGCTTTCATCCCGCACTGCTCAAAGCGCGCGAGCTGGTCGATCAAGACGCCATCGGCCCGCTCATGTTCGTCCGAGGGCGATATGGTCATGGTGGCCGGCTGGGCATGGAAACGGAGTGGCGCGGGAACCCCGCCATTTCCGGCGGCGGCGAGATGCTGGATCAGGGCGTACATCTGATCGATCTTTCCCGCTGGTTTCTGGGGGATTTTGTGGAAGTTGCCGGTCATGTCGGCACCTTCTTCTGGAGCTGGCCGGTCGAAGATAATGGCTTTGCCATGCTCAAGACCGAGGCGGGTCGGGTCGCCTGGCTCCATGCAAGCTGCACCGAATGGAAGAATCTTTTCAGCCTGGAAATTTACGGACGGGATGGAAAGCTGCACATCGAAGGGCTCGGCGGAAGTTATGGTACCGAGCGCCTCGCCTGGTACCGCATGCTCCCGCAAATGGGACCTCCGAAGACCACCATCTGGGAATATCCCGGCGAAGATACTTCCTGGGCGGCTGAGTGGAAGCACTTTGCTGAATGCATTGCGCAGCGCAAATCGCCTTGCGGATCATTGGAGGATGCGATGGCGGCGATGCGAGCCGTCGAAGCGCTCTATCGACAATCCGGTACGGCCGATAACTCAAATCCTCTCCCAAATTCTCATGTTCGCGCGCCAAGCATGGCGATGAGTGTTTCGCGCTGACGAATCCGGAGCAGTCCTCGCATGATCATCACCCGAAGCCCACTGCGAATTTCCCTGGGAGGCGGAGGCACCGATTTGCCTTCCTACTACCAGAAGCATGGCGGGTTTCTCATTGCCGGCGCGATTGACAAATACGTTTACATTACCCTTCATCAGACTTTTCAGCCGGGATTGATCCTCAAGTATTCAAAGATGGAGCAGGTCGCGGAGGTGGATGAGGTTCAGCATCCGATCGTGCGCGAGGCGCTTAAGCTGGCGGGCGTGGAGCAGCCGCACCTGGAAATCACCAGCATGGCCGACATCCCGGCCGGCACAGGTCTGGGATCGTCCGGCAGCTTCACCACCGCTCTGCTCAAGGCGCTGCACATTTATCGCAAGAATATTGTTCACCCGCAGGCGCTGGCGGAGCAGGCGTGTCAGATTGAGATCGAAAAGCTGGGTGAGCCGGTTGGTAAACAGGATCAGTACATTGCTGCGTATGGAGGGCTGGCCTGCTTCGAGTTTCTTCCGAGTGGCGCGGTGGAAGCCTGCCCGCTCCAAATTACGCCGGAGACGTTTTACAACCTGGAAGACAATTTGCTGCTGTTTTTCACCGGTTTCAGTCGCTCGGCTTCGGAAATTCTCAAAGAGCAGGATTCGCGCAGCCGTGAGGCGGATGCCGCGATGATCGACAATCTCCATTTCGTCAAAGATCTCGGCTTTCAGAGCCGCTCGGCACTCGAGCAGGGCGATCTGTCGCGCTTTGGCCAGCTCATGAACGTGCATTGGGAACACAAAAAGCAGCGCGGCGGAAAGATGAGCAATCCGCAGATCGACCGTTGGTACCAAATGGCCATGAAAAATGGCGCGGCCGGGGGAAAGCTTATTGGCGCCGGTGGCGGCGGGTTCCTGATGTTCTACGCAAATGATAAGCCGCGACTCCGGCGCGCCATGACCGAAGCCGGTTTGCGCGAAATGAGGTTCCGGTTTGATTTCGAAGGAACGCGCGCGGTTATTCAATAAGTGCGCGCTAATTAGCAAAAATGGACCAATCGCGAATGAGTTTTGAATCGCTGCAAATTGAGACGGTGCCGGTGGCGCTTCTGGCGGGTGGTTTAGCGACGCGCTTGGGCGCACTTGCGCAATCGGTGCCGAAGGCGATGATTGACGTCGCCGGCCGGCCCTTTATCGAGCATCAGATTGAGCTGCTGGCACGAAATGGAATTCGCCGCATCGTCCTGTGCCTGGGCCACCTGGGCGGCCAGATCGAGCAGCATCTTGGAGACGGCAGCCGATTTGGCGTCGAGCTTTCATACGTCCACGATGGCGCGGCTCTTCTGGGCACGGGCGGCGCTATAACTCGCGCACTCCCACTTTTGTCGGACGTCTTCTGGGTCATGTACGGCGATTCGTACATGGACATCGATTACGGCGCAGTGCTTTCCCATTTCCAGCGGCAGCTCAATGCTCTCGGTTTGATGACGGTCATCCGCAACGAAGATCGCTGGGACCGCAGCAACGTGATCTTCCGCGAAGGCAAGCTCGCTCGCTACGACAAAAAGAATCGATCGCCGGGAATGCGCTACATCGACTATGGCGTGCAGATTCTGCGCCGCCAGGCCGCGGAGCGATTGCTGGTCAATCGTCCCTCCGACCTTGCCGATCTGTATCGGGTGCTGGTGTCGGAAGGACGGATGGTGGGATACGAGGTGGCGCAGCGGTTCTATGAAATTGGTACGCCGCAGTCGCTTGAAGAAGCGAGAGAGCATCTGAGCCGAGTGGTCGAGAAGATGCCGTTAGCCAAGGCAGGATAATTTGTCGAAGTAAATTTCAAATATGAAATTTCAAATTTGAGATTTGAATCTGAAATTCAGAAATCGCAATTGAATCGTGAGGTCCGCATGTCCTTCACCAAGCACTACCTGTCCGAAGCCGCCGAAATCCTTTCGCAGATCGATGTGGCCGCCATCGACCGCGTAATCGGCAAGCTTCAGGACGTAGGCCGGCAGGGCGGACGCCTGTTCATCCTCGGCGTCGGCGGAAGCGCCGCCAACGCGTCGCACGCCGTTAACGATTTCCGCAAGATCTGCGGCATCGAAGCCTACTGTCCCACCGACAATGTCTCCGAACTCACTGCGCGCACCAATGACGAAGGCTGGGAAACCGTTTTTGCCCAATGGCTGCACGGCAGCCGGCTCAATGCCCGCGACCTGGTGATGGTCCTCTCCGTCGGCGGCGGCGATCTCGATCGCAACATCAGCCCGAATCTCGTCCGCGCCCTGCAATATGCCAAAGAAGTCCATGCCACCGTCGTTGGCATCGTCGGGCGCGACGGTGGATATACCGCACGCGTCGCCGATGCCTGCGTGATCGTGCCAACGGTTAATAATCAGACGATCACGCCTCATTCCGAGGCGTTTCAATCGGTGATCTGGCATCTGCTGGTGTCGCATCCGGCGCTGAAGTCGCATGCGACCCGATGGGAGAGCGCGATTGCCGCGTGAATAGTCATGACTCCTTGTCGTGCCATGTTCCTCGATCGTGACGGCGTGCTGATTCGCACGTTCGTGCGCGATGGCGTCGCCCATCCCCCTGACACCATGGACGAGCTGGAAATCCTCCCTGGCGTCCCCGAAGCCTTGGGCATGCTCGCGGCAAATGATTACTTGCTGGTCGTCGCGACGAATCAGCCCGATGTGGCGCGAGGCACGCAATCGCGCGATGCGGTTGAGCAAATGAACGCGGCACTCGCGCGCCATCTGCCGCTCGATGCGATTTATGTCTGCTTTCACGATGCCGATGACCATTGTGCATGTCGAAAGCCGGCGCCCGGTCTCCTGATCCAGGCAGCCCAAAAGCATCGCATCGATCTTAATCAGAGCTTCATGATCGGCGATCGCGGGAGCGACGTTCTAGCCGGGAATTCAGCCGGTTGTCGGACATTTCTCGTGGATCGCCCTTACAGCCGTTGCGATCGGATTAAGCCGGACTTCAAAGTCGCCGATCTGATGGAAGCAGCGCAGATCGTGCTGGCGGATGCCGCGTAAGGCTTGCCGGGCATGATCCATCAGTCGCGTCCCGGAGGACCTTTGGCCGATCTCCAATCGCTTGGCATCAAGATATTTGCCGATGGCGCCGACCTGGCCGGGATCGAGCAGATGAACGCGCAGCCGTTCATTGCCGGCTTCACGACCAATCCAACGCTCATGCGCAAGGCCGGCGTGTCCGACTATCGCGCCTTTGCAATGGACGTCCTGAGCATCGTTCGAGATAAGCCTGTTTCGTTCGAAGTCTTTGCCGACGATTTTTTGGAGATGGAACGGCAGGCAATGGAAATCGCTTCGTGGGGGCGAAACGTCTTTGTCAAAATCCCGGTGACCAACACTCGCCGCGAGCCTTCGACAAGGCTGATTCGTCGTCTGGCCAGCGCCCGCGTTCAGCAGAACGTGACGGCGATCATGACCACGCGACAGGTTGAAGAAGTCTCCGCCGCCCTGGGCGGAACGACGGCCAGCTTCATCTCGATTTTTGCGGGGCGCATCGCCGACACGGGCACCGATCCGCTGCCGATCGTTTCGGGCGCGGTGGAATGCGCC
>JANWHF010000329.1 GCA_025450555.1 Tepidisphaeraceae bacterium
CAATCCCTTCGGCGGAGAATGTGAAACCAGTACGGCGTGATCCGGACACACCTCCAGAAGTTTCGCGGCCTGCTCTTCCGATAGATCAAAACTCCAATCGCCAAACGGTGTCACCGGCACTCCGCCGCCGAGGCCGAAGAATGAGACGCCATCGATTTCGCTGCCTTGGCCATGAAGAAAGTGAGCGCTCTTCCAAGCTTTACACGCGGCCAGCAGTTCATCAGGCCACTCGTTATTTCCCGGCACAAGGATTGCCGGCCGATCGATCTGAGAAAGCACATCAATGCACGATTTCAGCCCGCGAGACATCGTGGCGAAATCTCCGGCGCCGATCACAACATCGACTTGTCGCGACTTGGCGACGATCTGCCGGGCGGCTTCAAGATCGGCGTGAATGTCGCTGAATAGAAGAAGCTTCACGAGCCATTACCTGGGCCGCTTGGCGGAGATGAATTTCCTGAGCTTATCGATGCTCATGCAGTTGATGACGTTCTCTTTGGTTGCCCATGCCCGGCGCGCGACCGCGATGCCCAAATCGATGCTATCCAGTTCGCCGGTGGAATGAGCGTCGGTGTCGATCGCCAGCATCGCGCCGGCTTTTAGTGCTGCATAAGCATGAACGTCATTCAGATCGAGGCGAGGATAGCCGGCGTTAATTTCCAATGCCGTCCCACTATCGACAGCGGCTTTGATGACCTTGTGAATGTCGATGGGCAGCCCCGCGCGTCGATTGATCAGCCGACCCGTCGGATGCCCGATGATGTTTACATATGGATTATCGATCGCCCGCAGCAGACGATCGGTCGCCTTTTGCTCGTCCTGTTTCAGCGACAAATGCGGGCTGCCGACGACGATATCCAATTCCGCCAGCACCGCATCCTCAAAATCCATCCGTCCGTCGGCCAAAATATCTACTTCGCAGCCAGCCAGCAGCGTGATGCCTTTGATGTGATCGTTGGCCTTATGGATCTCCTTCACGTGCTTCAGGAGCCGCTCTGCAGATAAGCCGTTGGCGATGGCCTGAGCCTTGGAATGGTCGGTGATGGCCAGGAAGCTGTAGCCCAATGCCTTCGCTGCCTCGGCCATTTCCTCGATGCTGGCGGCGCCATCGGAGGCGTTGGTGTGGGTGTGAAGATCGCCGCGCATGTCGTCGCGCGTGATCAGGCGCGGCAGTGTTCCAGCGAGCGCGGCATCCACTTCGCCTCGCGATTCGCGAATCTCCGGCTCAATATACGGCATGCCCAGCGCCTTGTAGACATCGGCTTCCGTCTTTCCCGCCACGGAGGGAATCGATGGCGCCTCGGCGATTTTCTTGGCCGCCTTGTCATATTCCTTGAGCTTGTAGAGGCCCCATTCGTTGAGCGTCAGTCCCATGTCCTGCGCATGGCCGCGCAGACGGACGTTGTGGTCCTTGGAGCCGGTGAAATAGAGCAGTGCCGCTCCGAAGCTGTCGGCCGGCACGATACGTAAATCAACCTGCAATCCGCCCGCGATGATGACGCTCGCTTTGCTGCTGCCCTGCCCGTTGATCTTCTGAACCTCCGGAAATTTAACGAAGGCATCCGAAACCGTTTGGCCGGCAGATGGGTCATTGAGCGCGCAGATCAAATCCACATCACCCACCGTGTCGCGCCGTCTTCGAAGACTGCCGGCAATCTCCGCCTGCTTGACGAGTTTCATCGCTCGCAGCCGCTCGACCAGCCCTTTAGCGAGTGGCAGCGCTTCGCCGATGCCCATGCGCTGCGCCGCCTGCGATCGCATGGCGATGCCCTCTTTGATCGCGGCAATTTTCTTCTCGCCAATTCCTTTCAGGCCTTGGAGACTTCCGCTGTCGATTGCTTTGACGAGATCTTCCAGGCTCGTCACGTTTCGCTCTTTCCACAAAAGCGAAATGGTCTTCGGCCCCATCCCTGGGATTTGCAAAAGACCAAGCAGGCCCGCCGGGACGCTGGCCGCCGCCTCTTCGTAGTCGGTGCTCCGGCCGGTCTTGACGTATTCCTCAATGATCCGGCAACTGCTCGCCCCGAGCCCTTCGATCTCTTTAAGGGTGCCGTCTTCGCAGAGCCTTTTCACATCATCCGGCAGATCCTTGAGAATCCGGCCCACCTTCGAAAACGCGATCGCTTTGAAGGTGCTTTCGCCGCGGATTTCCATAATTGCCGCGAACGAGGCAAACAGCTCCGACAGATCGTGATTGAGCGACATGCCGATAGGTTAGCTGGATTGGGCCGGGCAAGACAAATCCCGCTTGTCTGCGCGGATGATTTAAGGTCTACGCCGCTCGGTCAGCGCCTTTCTCTCCCTCGTCCAGTACGCCGGGGGCGGGAGAAGAAGTTTCCAGCCGATCATCTATGCACAATAACATTTGCGCTCGAGGGTCTAAATCACTTGCAATTGCTGTCGCTAGCGGAAACCATCCTTGCCGCCCACTCTTTTGGCGCACGGGCAGGTGATTGCAATGAGTGCCGAACATTCCATAACAATTCGCGTGCGGTATCCGGAAGTGGATGCGATGGGGTATCTGCATCACAGCCGATATCTCCAGTATTTTGAGATGGGGCGAATCGAGCTGCTCCGGGCGCTGGGGCACAGCTATGCCGATCTCGAACGGCAAGGGATTTTCTTTGTCGTGGTCAAGGTCGAAGTGAAATACAAATCGCCGGCCCGGTACGATGAAGAACTGGTTCTCAAGACGCGCGTGGTTCGGCAGACTCACGTGCGGATCGACCACGCGTACCAGCTTTTTCGCGGGACGACGCTGTTGGCTGAAGGCGCGACGACGATCGCCAGTGTCAATCGCGATGGCGAAGTGATTGCAATTCCTTCATTTCTGGAAAACGAGGCAGATCATTCGGGCGCAGAGAATTCATTATCACCGCAGAGGACGCGGAGGGTCGCGGAGGACAGAAATACGGAATAGTGAATTAGGAATTGAGAATTCAGTTCACCTTTCGCAATTCACTGTTCCTGGATTCTCCTCTGCGTGCCTCCGCGTCCTCCGCGGTGAATAATCCGGTCCAATGTGAACGCGTATCGGAGCCGCCGCGCGGTTTTTCACGCGGTCTTTACCGCCAGCTCGGCGCTGGCCGGCTGGAGGGATGTGGAGGGATAAGCGATGCGGCCATGATAGATGCCCATCAAGGTCTTGACCATCGCGCGCTCGACCAGTTCGATCTCGCGCATTGTTATATCGCAATCATCGAACTGGCCATCGAGAAGCCGCCGCATGACCAGGTCATGAACCAGCCCGTCGAGACGCGCGCCGGTCGGCTCGGCCATCATGGCTCGCGAGGCGCTTTCGGCGGCGTCCGCGATCATCACAATCGCGATCTCGCGGGTCTTGGGCTTGGGGCCGGGGTAGCGGTATTGCGCATCGCTGACCGCAGGCATGTCCGGATCGCGCTGTTCCTGCTGGGTGCGCGCCTGGTGGTAGAAGAATTCGACGAGGGTGGTGCCGTGATGCTGCTGGATGAACGGGACGATGGACGACGGCAGGTTGTATTCCCGAGCCAGCTCCACGCCATCTTTTACGTGGCCGATGATGATCAGGAGCGAAACGCTGGGCGAAAGGTTAATATGGCGGTTGGTTCCATCGCCCTGATTCTCGCAGAAATAATCGGCCTTGTTGATCTTGCCAATGTCGTGGTAGTAGCTGGCGACGCGACAGAGAAGAGCATTAGCGCCGATCGCGTCGGCTGCCGCCTCGGCGAGCGTCGCGACTTGCAGGCTGTGGTTGTAGGTGCCCGGCGCTTCGACCGCCAGACGCCGCAGCAAGGGCTGACTCACATCCGCCAATTCCAGCAGCGTCATGCTCGTTGTAATTCTAAAGGCCTTTTCAATGAAGGGCAGAATCCCCAGCACGACGAAGCCGACGCCCAGGCCTGCCGCCCCCGCATAAAGGCAGTTTTCTTCGATCGCAAACCACGGATCGAATGCCAGCAGCCCGGCCGCAGCCGCCGCGAAGGCCATCGCGAGAGCCGTGATGCCTCCCACTTCGATCAGCTTGCTGCGCGTGCGAATGTCATCCAGCAGGAAGCAGATCGTCAGCACGCCGACCCACAGGACCATGAAAAAGGTCACGCCCTGATTGAGCGCCACCGTGGCCAGCAGCGCGTGCATGCTGGCGATTCCCATCGCGCTGCGCCGGTCGTAGGCGATGGTGAGAATCATCGCCACCAGCAGCGTCGGCGCAATCCCAAACAGATAGACCGGGCAATTCGCAATCGCGGCAATCTGGTTCAGCAGCAGCATCGACAGCAGCAGCGCCGCCACCGCCACTTGCCGGGCGTGGTTCTTGCGGATTCGAGGCTGATAGAACCAGATGTATCCGCCCAGCAGAATCGTCATCGCCAGCACGAGCCCGCCGATGCCCAGCCGGGCCATCCAGCGATAATGGCGCAGGCTCTTGATGTAGGCCTGGTGCTCGGCGCGCAGCAATCGCCAGCCAGCTTGATCCAAACCGTGAGGGGGATCGGTCGAGGTGGATTTATAAACCAGCGGCTCATCCGGTGCGTATTCCACCCGCGCCTGGCTGGGACTGATCTCTTCCTTGGCGCGCGTCCGCATTTCGGTGGTCGCGGCTTCATCAAGCTGGTGCGTCGGCCCGAGATTAGCCAGCGTCACCTTCACGATGTCCGACTGAAGCGCCAGCAGAAAATCCTGCCGGGCGGCGTAATCGAGAATCGAGCGAAGCTCCGGGCTTTTGATCGTCAGCGTGCGCGACGAGTCGATCACGCCAGTGCCAACGATCCGCACCGGTTTGCCCATGTGCACGTCTTCGCGCCGCTCAGTCTCAGGCAGGATGCAGACGGGAAACGATTCGCCGCCCGCTTGAATCTTGTAGTTGCGCAGGGTCTGAACGTATTCGTGAACTTGATGCGCGTATTCCTCGCGCTGTTGTGGCGTCGCATCGCGGCGCAGCATCGTCGCCGATCCACTGGAGATGATGCTCTGAAGATCCGGGGGAAGATCAGGTCCACTGGCGACCCGGTCCGGCAGATCGAGCAGCGATTTTTCGACTTTTGCCCAGACATCGCCGGTCGGTGCGAACACGCGCGGGACGGCCGCCGCGGCTTCGCGCTGCTTTTCTTCCAGCCGGCCCGGATCGGTATAGCTGAAGCGCACCCGGCTGACGATGTCGTAATTGAGCCACTGCCCCGGCCGATAGGGAACCACATCCTGCCTGAGCATCAGGATGGAAGTGGCCACAATGAAGAACACGGCGGCGATGCCCAGCGATACAGGCACGCCTCGGTCCTTCATCTTTTCCCAGTCAACCCACGACGCATCCGGTCGATTCTTCCGGATTTCAGCTCGCCGAGAGCCAGTCTTCGTTGCCCACATATAGAATTCTTAATCCCGCCCGCGCTCGTACGCGTTCACAATGTTCTGCACGAGTCGATGGCGGACAATGTCGCTTCGTTCCAGTTCCACCTGCGCGATGCCCTTAATGCCCGACAGTTTGTGCAAAGCGTCCACAAGGCCGCTTTGCGTTCCTTCAGGCAGATCAACCTGGCTGGTGTCGCCGGTGATGATCATCTTGGAATCATGACCCAGGCGCGTGAGGAACATCAGCATCTGGGCCGCGGTCGTATTTTGTGCTTCGTCGAGAATGATGATGCTTTCGTTCAGTGTTCGGCCGCGCATGAAGGCGAGCGGAATCACTTCGATCACATCATTGACCATGAACCGCTTGACCTGCTCGAAATCCATCATGTCGTGCAGGGCGTCAAACAGCGGCCGAAGGTAGGGATTGACCTTCGCCTGGAGATCGCCCGGCAGAAATCCGAGCCGCTCACCGGCTTCGACCGCGGGCCGGGCCAGCACCAGCCGGCGCGCGTGGCCGCGTTTGAGCATGCTGGCCGCCGCCGCCACGGCAAGGTAGGTCTTTCCGGTTCCCGCCGGGCCGACGCAGAGCGTCAAGTCATTATTAAAGATGGCGTCGATATATCGCTGCTGCCCCGCCGTCTTGGCTCGGATTCCTGGCCCGCGCGAATAGACATCGATTTCATCGGCCGATCGCTGGCGATCCTGATCGGCCGCCTTCTGAATCGCCTGGCCGACATCGTCGGCGCTAAGCCAATCCTGGCGGCGCAGCTTCTTTTGCATCTGCTCCAGAACCGCAGCGGCCTTGCTGACCTGCTCTTTGTCGCCCGACAGGCGGACTTCATCATCCCGGCTCACCACCTGGACGCCGAACGTATCGCGGATCATGCGCAAATAACGATCGGCCGACCCAAACAGGGCCAGCTTCTTCTCGGGGTGCTCTAAGGTAAGACTGAGGTTCACAGTGAGTAAAGAATCACTACGTCAGCAAGGCAGCCAAGGTTGTCCTGCGACGACCGAGCATTTTGCCCGCACTTGGGCCGGCTGTCGAGTCTCGTTATGCCTGACTACAGCACCGAACTGTGCATTTTTGCTCGGGAGCCTTTAAAATGGAGGAGAATCGCCATTCTTACCGCTTGAGTTGCACAACATTTTGGTTGCGAAATTAATGGCTGCAAGTTAGACCATTTGCAGGCTTTGCAGCATCTCATTGAGGGTTTTTCAAGCGCAGAGCTTGCGGCCGCATTGAGGGAACCATGAGAAATCGCTGGCTGTTACCCCTTATCCTGCTGGCGCTTACCGCGACATCGGTTCGCGCGGCTCGGCCCAATATCCTGTTCGTCCTCATCGACGACATGGGCTACGGCGACCTGACCTGCTACGGCGAGCACCGTGTTCACACCTCCCAAGTCGATCGTCTGGCCCATCAAGGCATTCGCTTCACGCAATTTTATGTGAACGCGCCAATCTGCTCGCCTTCGCGAACGGCACTGACGACCGGCCAATTCCCCGCGCGATGGAAGATCACTTCCTACTTGGCCAGCCGCGCCGAGAACCGCCAGCGCGGCATGCCCAACTGGCTCGACCCATCCGCCCCCACGCTTGCCCGACAACTCAAAACCGCAGGCTATTCAACCGGACATTTTGGCAAATGGCACATGGGCGGCCAGCGCGATGTCGGCGAAGCGCCGATGATCACCCAATACGGCTTCGAAACCACGCTCACCACATTCGAAGGCCTCGGCGATCGCATCCTGCCTTTGCTCAACTCGTTCGACGGTACGCCGCCCAGGAAATATGCCCTCGGCAGCGACAAGCTTGGCCATGGCCATATCACCTGGATGGATCGTTCGGTCGTCACCACCGGCTTTGTCGATGCGGCACTGAAATTCATTCAGCAGGCGGAGAAGGAGGACAAGCCGTTCTTTGTCGATGTCTGGCCCGATGATGTTCACTCGCCCTTCTTTCCGCCCAAAGACCTGCGCGGCAACGGAACCAAGAAGAGCCTTTACCTCGGCGTCGTTCAAGCGACGGATGATCAACTTAAGCCGCTGTTTGATTATGTTCGCGATAGTGCCAAGCTTCGGGACAACACGCTGATTGTCGTCGCCAGCGATAATGGCCCCGAGCCTGGCGCGGGTTCGCCCGGCCCCTTCCGCGGCCACAAGGGCAATCTCTATGAAGGCGGCATCCGCGAGCCATTCATCACCTGGGGACCGGGACTGCTCGATAAGTCAGCCGTTGGCACGACCAACAAAACATCGGTCATGGCCGGCGTCGATTTTCTGCCGTCGATGCTTGCGATTGCCGGCGCCAAAGCCGCGCCCAATGAGCTGATGGATGGCCAGGATATGAGCCCCTCAATGCTCGGCAAAGAGCAAGGGAAGCGCACCAAGCCGCTGTTTTGGATTCGTCCCCCTGATCGACCGGGACCGGCGAATAATCCCTTCCCCGACCTTGCCGTTCGCGATGGCGACTGGAAGCTGCTCATCAACGAAGACGGCAGCAAGCCGCAGCTTTACGATCTGTCGAAGGACATTCATGAGAACGACAACCTTGCCGAGAAGGAGCCGCAGGAAGTGGCACGGCTGAAGAAGATGGTGATGGATTGGCGCAAGTCGCTGCCGGTGGAAACGGTGCCAGCGAATGCGCAAGGGCCGAGGGTGGATGTGCAGGATGATGCGGGGTAACGGAGCGAATTACGTCATCAAATGCCGTATCGAATCAGTCAAAAGGAGATCGAATCCGTTTTGAAGCTCGGCGCGCCGGAGCGGTATGAGCACTTCATAAAACGCGTTGCAGATTGGCAGGAAGTCTGGACATTGAAGTCGCCGAGCGGGTTCGTTTTGATGGGTGATGACGAAGGAGTTGAAGGCGCTCCGTTCTGGCCGCATTCTGAATATGCAGCCTTGTTTGCAACTGGCTCATGGGCCGATTGCGTTCCCTCAAGTATCAGCGCTGAAGTTTTTGTCGGTAGGTGGCTGCCAGGGATGGAAAAGGATGGAAAGAAGGTGATCGTCTTTCCGACCCCGCAATTAAAAGGCTCTGTCCGGGAGCCTGCAAAAGTGCGAGATGATCTAATGCAAACGATGTCGCAATACGAGTAGACAAAGACCAAGAGTAACCAATGGCCAAAATCGCAATCCTCGTCGAAAAGATCTACGAAGACCTCGAACTCCAATATCCCCGCCTTCGGCTCAAAGAAGCGGGCCACACGGTGGAGGTGATCGGCCCCAGGGCCGGCGAAACTTACGTCGGTAAGCATGGCTATCCGCAGAAATCGGAGAAGGCGGCCAGCGAAGTCAAAGCGACCGACTACAGCCTCATCGTCATCCCCGGCGGCACATCGCCCGATCACATGCGCCGCGACGGCGGCATGGTGAAGCTCGTCCGCCAGGCGGCGGCGGAGAAAGTTCCGATGGCCGCCATCTGCCATGGCCCCTGGATGCTCTGCTCGACCGATGCCCTGCGCGGCCGGCGCTGCACCAGCTACATGTCGATCGTCCACGACGTGATCAACGCCGGGGGAAAATGGGTCGATGAGGAATGCGTGGTCGATGGCCCCATCATCACCGCCCGCTGCCCCGATGATCTGCCGGCCTTCATGCAGGCCATTCTTCAACTGGTCAGCGGTCAAAAACCAGCCGGTAGCAAGGGAAAACCCATCGCACCAGCATGGGTGATGGAGACGATTCCTTCCACTTTGCGCTGAACCGTTTGAAATCCGGAGCACGCGCTTCTACTCGAACCGCCGCCGCAACGCGGCGCCCTCATCATTTAGCCGCCCATTTGTTGGGCGCGTCCAAAAACCTTGCGCGAGCCGGGCGACGGAAAGCCTCAAAGCTGCGCGGGACCAACCCTATTTTTCGAGTGCATCACAACAAGCTCGCGATTTATGAGCCAACCGACGCGACTTGGGGATAGCTGGACGCGCACCCGGCGCCACCTCTTCGATCAGATCGCACGTCTGACCCAGCGAATCGACGCCGACAAAGCGATTCGCGACTTCTGCACACGCCCGCCCAACTTGCGGATCATCCAGCAATGCACTCAGTTCTCCCGCGACGCGCGGAGCTTGATATCGCTTCGGTTCGAGCGATCGCGCCACACCCAATCGCACCAATCTCGCGGCATTATCGGGCTGGTCGTGCGCATGCGGAACGACCAGTTGCGGCACGCCCGCCGCCAGGCCCTGCGAGCTGGTGCCGATGCCTCCATGATGAACCAACGCCGCGCAGCGCGGCAGCAATTCGCTGAACGGCGCGAAATCGACGTGAATCACGCCAG